>NZ_AZXX01000087.1:0-18064 GCF_000512995.1 Lachnoanaerobaculum sp. MSX33
TGCAGTAGAAGGGTTTGCCCAAAGGAACAGAGCGGAAACCGCCAGCAAGCCTGCTTGGCTTACTATGCTCTTTTTGTTCATCAAACTACCTCCTTGATTGTTTGTCTGCCGGAATATAAGGTCCTATACTGTGTTCAACATGCATACTCCCATATCACTGCTTAATGTATTTTCATTAAATCAGTCACTCTATTATATCCAGTCAGAATATTTATATATATATTTCTTCAATGCAAACAAAATAACCCACAAAAATATTTGCCCATTATATTTTCGTAAGTCTCTCATTATCATTAAAGAAATTTATATCGTATTTAATATGTAAAAACTCGTATAAATTTCTCGTCTTATGTCGCATTATATGCGATTTTGTGCGTAATAAAAACAAGTCCCTACACTTAAGCGTTAACTACACTATTCTAATTTGTATAGTATAACAATATAATATTATTGAATGGTATCTTTGTCAAATAAGTCAATACGATGAATATAAGATATTTTTATTATTTTTATATATGAACCTGAGCCAAGCAGTTATAAACTAGTGGTTGTATTGTATATATTTATTAATATTTTATCATATTTTTATTATTTATCAATGATGAAAATTATTTATACTCATTTTATTTTTTTGAATTTTTACTTTATTACTTTTTGCAACAAAAAAAGCCGACAGAATATACGATACTTTTCTGACATATCTTGTAATATTCCTTCGACTTTTTGTTTGCTATTTATATTTTTTGAAAATAAATTATTTCTTTGCAGCTGTTGTCTCAGGCGTCTTGATTTCTGAAGGTGCCTTTGTTGTCTCACCTGCAGTATCAACTCCCGCTCTGTCCTCTGTTACTATTGCTGCGGCGCTGTCCTTTGAAACCACATTGTCCTTACCTACAGATACTATGAAGTAATATCCTTCAGACTGGAATACGATATTGCTGTCTCCCTTCACACCTACTGTAAGGTATGCATCGTTTGACTCAAGTCCTGTGGCTTTCTCGCCTTCCATCTGTTCCAAAATGTCATCAAGCTTAACGCTGTCTGCAGTGAAGCTTAAAAGGTCACCGGCCTTGGCACTTACAGCTTCAAGTACATATCCGCCCGACTTGTCATCATAGTAATGTAAAACTCTCTCAGGATCTGCATACTTTACAATTCTCTCACCCGCTTCAGCCTTCTCATCAGATGCGGCTGTTCCGAATGCACTTCCTACATCATCAAATGACTCATCAAGGTGATTTGCTATCTCATAGTTTATATCCACTTTCACACTTGCAGCCGTTGTTGTCTCTGCAGTGGTGCTTTCCTCAGCCTTTGTAGTGGTTTCTGCAACTGACTGTGTTGTTTCTGCAGTTTCTTTTTTTGAACCGCATGCACTGAATAATAATGCACTTCCCATTGTCAATCCTAAAACTGTTATCAAAAATCTTTTCTTCATATTTAATTCCTCCTAAGTCAAATGACTTTATGCTATTTAAACATCATTTTGATATCTGACACTATATCACTTGAAACTTATAAAAACAAGT
Organism: Lachnoanaerobaculum sp. MSX33; assembly: GCF_000512995.1. NCBI lineage: Bacteria > Bacillati > Bacillota > Clostridia > Lachnospirales > Lachnospiraceae > Lachnoanaerobaculum > Lachnoanaerobaculum sp. MSX33. The sequence goes on from NZ_AZXX01000087.1 coordinate 1,530, forward strand.
TTTTAATATGAAAGTATTTTTAAGAAATGATTTATATTCTTTTATCCCAATACCAACTTTGCCGCACCGTATATTCCGGCATCATTTCCCAATTTTGCCAGTACTATATCTGCCTTATTCTTTGTTATAGGTGTATAATACTCAAATTTTTCTCTTATTTTATCTATAAGGAAATCTCCTGCTTTTGATACTCCGCCACCTATAACAAATACTTCCGGATCTACAGTCATTGCCAAGTGTGAAAGCGCTATTCCGAGATACTTTGAAACTGTATCCACAACTTCAAGTGCGATTTCGTCACCCGCCTTGGCCGCATCAAGTACGTCCTTTGCGGTTATATCCTCCAGTAGAGCAAGTCTTGATGCAACTTTCTTTGTTGCAAGAAGCCTTTTTGCCTCTCTTACTATTCCTGTAGCACTTGATATCTGTTCAAGACAACCCATTCCGCCGCAATTACATTTTTCAGTCTCAGACTCTCTGACATGCATATGCCCTATCTCTCCGCCAAGACCATGCTTTCCCGGAACAATTTTCCCGTCTATTATAATTCCTCCACCTACTCCGGTTCCAAGAGTTACCATTACGGAATCCTGCTGATGCTTTGCACCTCCCATCCATGCTTCTCCAAGTGCCGCCACATTTGCATCGTTGCCAAGTGCCACAGGCATACCTGAAAGTAAGTCTGACAGTATTCTGGCAGGAAAAACTTCTCTCCATCCTATATTTACCACTACCTCTATAAATCCGTTCGGCATTACAGGTCCCGGAACTCCCATTCCTACACCTACACAATCTGTAAGAGTAAGTCTTGCCTCTTTCAAGGTTTCTTTTATAGACTTTCCTATTTTTTCGATAAGTGCCTTAGGATCGTTTTTAGGCTCCGTAGGTATTTCCCACTTTTTTAAAAGATTTCCGTTAAGTGTGAATATACCCAACTTTACACTTGTTCCTCCAATGTCAACTCCTACGCATACCTGTTCCATATTTTCTCCTTTATATTACTTAAGTACTATTCCTCTAAAGTCATTATCTCCAAGTATTGTAAATCCTGATAACAACCCTCTTTTTACAATCTTATGTATATTTGAATCAAGACTACCGCTATATTTTATTACACCTGCCGTGTTCATTATTATCGCCTTATCATCCTTTGTCAGATAAATGTAACCTTTTTGCATATCAAGATTTGAAAAATCTCCCAAAAACTCTTTTTTCAAAATAACATCGCCGGTTTTCGAGTATATATATAATGTGTGATTAAATTTTTCCGATGTGTTTTTATATACTACACAAAGTTTATTTCCCTCAAAGTCCACAGCTTCAATATCTTCTTCAGCCTTTATTGTCTTAATAAGCTTCGGAGAAGCAACATTCTTTGACGAGAAGAAATAAAGTCCGTCAGATGCAATTGCTACCGAATTTATTTTATCAAAATACCTTACTCTTGCCACCATTGAAGAGACAAACTCTTCATCAAAGCCGCCTACGACTCTATTCGGCATATTTTGTCCGATATCCGAGAAATCATAAAAAACGACTCTTCCCATCATTGAACTGCCCTTTAAGTACTGGAATGTTGCCATAAGTGCGGTTCCGTCAGGCGACAATGCTATATCTGTAGGAAAGCCGTCTCCGGCAAGCTTCGACTTTATACTTATGTTAAGCTGTTCCCCCTCCTTGTTATAGAAAAATATATATGTGGAATTTGAATCTTCTACCAATATGGTAATTATACCGTTTTTTGATACGACAGCCTTAAGTATCGGTAAATCGGTACCTATCGTCGCCACCCTGCCGTCTTTTGTATAGCTTTCAAGATCATTTCCTCCGACATCAAATATTATCACATATTTACCGTTATTATCGGTCTTTGGATTTGACATCTCATAGCTTTCTATCCACACTTCTTTTCCGCCGGGCTTTAAATACAATGCACCGTCTTTTGAATACTTTAAAAAACCGTTACCAAGCTTTTCATAGCCTACAAGGCTGCCCTCACTGAGTTCATGAATCCATTTCAGTTTAAATTTATCATAACTCTTATAGCGGTTTATTAATGCAAATACAACTGTGAAAGCAGTTATTAAAGCAAGCAGGAGGAGGATAAACCTCCCCCTTTCTGCAAAAAAGTTGACATTTTGTCTTCTTCTTGATCTTGGAGCATCTTTCTCATCAAGATCGGCAGTTACTATTATTCTGCCTTTAAGCTCCCGCTTCTTTATTTCCTTATCTTCTATCATCTCTTATCCGTTTTGTCTTCTTTGGTACAGATCTATAGCCTCAATCAGATTGGACGCTTCATTGTCATTTATAAGTTTTTGTAACACCTCTATCTTTGACGGCTGTAAAAAGTCTCTTCCAAGATATGATTCATACTTATCGGATATGTCCAAGTTTATCTCCGATCTTCTTGCAGCTATACTTCCGAGGCTTTGCTTTGTTACCTCAAGCTCATTGTTCAGACTCTCAAGTTTTTCTTTTGAATTATTCGTTATCTCATCTGCAATAATTTTCTTTGTGCTGTTTTCAAACTCGCTTACAGCTGCAGTTTTCTTATCCTTTATACTCTGTACATTAATCTTTGCTTCTTCTATCTCTACATCAAAAGCTCCCAAATCATACTTTTCCTCTGACGAGTCGTTATTTATCTCTTTTGTTATCAACTTGATTCTCTTAAAATCATTGTCAATAGTATCTCTCATGGCTCTTATCCTAAGTAAGCTGTCTCTATGTCTTGCTTTTGTAAGATTTCCTATCAAAATATACAATCCGCCTATCAAAATAATAACAGCAAAGCAAATAAAAGGTAAATATATAGTTCTGTGATTCGGTATCAATTTATAGATCACCATAGGTATTGCAAGGAATGTTACAAGTACCGCTAAAACTATTTTTACAAAATCAAAGAATTTGTGTGGAAAATAAAATGTGTGATACAATCTCCCTCCGCAAAATCCCGGCAATTTTTCTTTTTTTATCTCGCTTTTTATTTCAGATTTTGTATTCGCTATATGATCATGTAACTCTTTAGTTTCTTCGGCAATTCTTTCACTTACCTTTTTACTCTTTGCCTTACCCTTCTTTGCCTCCAAAGATTTTCGGATATCTTCAGCCTTTTTAATCTCGGCATCATATGTGGAAGTTATCTCTTTTAATCTTTTAGATGTGGTCTCGGATATTCTGCCTTCCACGGCTTTCTTTTCAGCTTCTATAGCTTTTGATACCCTCTCGCCTTCCGCTCTGAGCCTTTCCTCCTCTGTGCTTAATGTATCAAGCTCCAACAGGGCACTTTTTGCACCTTCAAAAAAACTGTCATAGTCTAAAATAGGTTCTGCCATAATACACTCTCCATTTTTTTATTATTCTTCTATTATTTGTATTTCCAGATAGTCAAAATCTATTTGTTCTATAAAGTTGTCAGCATTAAATCTGACTTTACCTCTATAAGCAAAGTCATCTATATTCGGCAAAAGCCATATAGGTTCTGCTATATCAAATTCATGACATATCTCTCTAATCGCATCAAATACCATTGTTTTTCTGTCTTTACTGTAATCTCCATCTGTTGCAACATGGTCTTTTTCCATACGGTTGTCTGTGAATATCTTGCCCCAAAGCCTGAACATATTTAGTTGAGCCTCTTTAGAAGTTCTTCTCTCTGACTTTCATATCCCGGTTTTCCAAGCAGTGCAAACATATTGCTCTTATAGCTTTCAACTCCCGGCTGATTGAACGGATTTACACCGAGTATATATCCACTTACTCCACATGCAAACTCATAGAAATAGAACAAACTTCCAAGTGAGAAAGGACTCTCATCCGGTATATTTATTTTAAGATTCGGAACGTCACCGTCTGTATGTGCAAGTATTGTTCCGTTCATTGCAGACTTGTTTACAAAATCCACACTCTTTCCTGCCAGGTAATTCATGCCGTCTGTATCCGTCTCTTCTTCTTTTAAAAGAATCTCTACAGGTGACTCTTCAATATCAATTACGGTTTCAAACAACATTCTTCCACCGTCCTGAATATACTGTCCCATGGAGTGCAAGTCTGTTGTCAAATCCACAGCAGCCGGGAAAATACCTCTTCCGTCCTTACCCTCACTCTCACCAAAGAGCTGCTTTACCCATTCAGAAACATAGTGAAGACTCGGCTCATAGTTTGCCGTAACTTCCACGTTCTTTCCTTTTCTTAGGAATATATTTCTGATTGCAGCATATAATAATGAAGGATTTTCCTCAAAAGGCTTTCCGATTACTTCTTCTCTCATAGCTGCGGCACCTGCCATAAGCTCATCAATATCTATTCCCGCAACAGCTATCGGAAGCAGACCTACAGCTGTAAGTACCGAGAATCTTCCGCCTATATCATCAGGTACTACGAAGCTCTCATATCCTTCTTCGTTAGCAAGTGATTTAAGTGCGCCTCTTGCCTTATCTGTAGTTGCATAAATTCTTTTATTTGCTTCTTCTCTTCCGTACTTTTCTATAAGAAGCTCTTTAAATACTCTAAAGCTGATAGCCGGCTCTGTTGTAGTTCCCGACTTTGATATTATATTTATAGAAAAATCTTTATCTTTCAAAACATCCTTCAAATCGGCTATATACTTTGATGATATTGAATTTCCGCAAAATATTATCTGTGGTGTTTTTCTCTGTGATTTATCCAGACAGTTGTAAAAGCTGTGGCTCAAAAACTCTATTGCGGCTCTGGCACCAAGGTATGAACCTCCGATACCTACCACCAAGAGCACATCTGAATCATTTTGTATTTTCTTTGCTGTAGTCTTTATTCTTTCAAACTCTTCCTTATCATAGTATACAGGAAGATCTATCCAACCAAGAAAATCGGATCCTGCTCCCGACTTTGATAATAATGTATCTCTGGCATTCAATGTGGTTGTTTTAAAATTTTGAAGCTCATCCTCCCCCAAAAATGCCATTGCTTTTGAATAATCAAAACTTACTGTCTTGTTCATATTACACGCCTTTCTGTATTTATAATGTGTTACGGTCATATATAACCATAATGTTCTAAAACAATATATTGTTTTTATTTTATAACAACTATATACTATTGGCAATAGTAGGAAGTATCAATAGTTTCTATTAATCTTGTAGTAAGCTTCACACAATTTTCTATTGCCTTTCTTTCAAACTCGGCATAGTCCATACTTGCACTGTCATCAGCCTTATCGGATATGGCTCTCACTATAAGTGCTTTCATTCCGTTCAAATATGCAACCTGTGCTATTGCGGCACCCTCCATCTCCGTACAGTATCCGCCAAAAGTTTTTTTCAAATCTTCCTTTGTCTCTTTATCCGATACAAAAATATCACCGCTGAGTACTCTTCCTTCAAACACTGAAATATCTTTAAGCTCTTTCTCGCAGATTTCCTTTGCGGTACTTCTAAGTCCGTCATCTGTAGGGAATGCAAATACATCCATTCTCGGTACCTGTCCTCTCGGATATCCGAAGCCTTCAACATTCATATCATGAATTACGGTATCTGTGGAGAGCACTATATCTCCTATATTTATCTCATTCTTCAGTGAACCGGCAATTCCGGTATTTATTACCGTTCCCACTCCGAATCTGTCCGCCAGTATCTGAGTACATGCCGACGCATTCACTTTTCCTATACCCGAGCGTACCACGGTGACAGACTTTCCGCTTATCTTTCCCTGTACAAACTCCATACCGGCTATGACTTTTGTCTCTTTATTTTCCATAATTTCTTTCAACTTTGAAATTTCCTCTTCCATAGCACCGATTATACCAATCATTACATTCTCCTCACTTGAATATTTATACTTGTTAAATTATACTTAATATATAGGTTTAATTATAACATAAAGAATGGAAATAATATGAAAAAAATAATATTAACAGGTGGCGGTACCGCAGGACATATCACACCGAACATCGCTCTCTTGCCTGCATTAAAAGAAGCCGGATTTGATATCAAATATATAGGCAGTAAAAACGGTATGGAAGAAGGTCTTATAAAAGCTCAGAATATTCCATATGAAGGAATATCTTCCGGAAAGCTCAGGAGATACTTTGACTTAAAAAACTTCAGCGATCCTTTCAAGGTCCTTAAAGGACTCTTTGAAGCAAAAAGTATAATAAAAAAATACTCACCCGATATTGTCTTTTCAAAGGGTGGCTTTGTCAGTGTTCCTGTAGTAATGGCTGCGGCTTTTTTAAAGATTCCGGTTATTATACATGAATCTGATATTACACCGGGACTTGCAAATAAAATAGCCACCAAGTTTGCTACCAAGATATGTACCAATTTCCCCGAAACATTGCAGTATCTTCCTAAGAACAAGGCTGTACTTACAGGTTCGCCAATTAGGAAAGAGCTTTTAAGCGGTAACAAAGAAGAAGCTCTCAAACTGACAGGATTTGACAATAAACCGACTCTTCTTATCATAGGGGGAAGTCTCGGCTCTGTTATAGTAAATACGGCAATCAGAAAATCTCTGGATGATATATTGAAAGAATTTAATGTAATACATATCTGCGGCAAAGGTAATGTAGACGAAAAACTTGTGGGAAGAGAAGGCTATCTTCAATATGAATATGTGGATAAGGAGCTGAAAGATTTCTTTGCTCTTGCCGATTTGGTCGTTTCAAGAGCGGGTGCAAATACAATATGCGAGCTTTTGGCACTCAGAAAACCGAATCTTTTGATACCGCTCTCAGGTGCCGCTTCAAGAGGTGATCAGATTTTAAACGCCGAATCATTTGAAAATGCAGGTTACTCAAAAGTCATAGATGAAGAGGCACTTACAAATATTTCACTTGCCGTGGAAATATCGGAACTTTATAAAAACAGACAAAAATATATAGATGCCATGTCAAACTCGGATGCCACAAACAGTGTGGAAAATATTATCAATTTGATAAAGCAGTATAGCTAGAATTTTCATCCAAACCCGACAAATCGTCTACTTAAGATTCCATAATCACAAATACTTAAGCTCTTTGAAAGTTTTTTCAATTTTCAGAGAGCTTTTCTATATATCAAATACATATTTTTTAATTACTTAATTGTTTTAGCTTATTCTATTGTTTTTACTTTTTTTGATATACAATATAAACAATTTTATATTTTATAATAGTATAAAACTACCATAGACAATTATTTTCACAATATTGTATAATTTTTGAAAATGATGACAATTCAGGTTGAGTTTTACAGGCTTTCAGCCCACTTTTTATAGCTAACTCAACTGATTGTGACGATAAGGAGGACTTTTTGTGAAAAAGAAAATTTTAAGTGTTCTTATGGCAGGTGCATTGTGCACAGGCTTACTTGCAGGATGTGGCGGCGGCAAAGAAGCTTCCACAGGCGATTCAGCAGCTGCAAACAATGCTGCAACCGCTACAGATGACAATACTCTTACAGTATGGTGTTGGGACCCTGCATTCAATATCAATGCAATGAATGAGGCGGCAAAAGTTTATCAGAAAGATCACCCTGATTTCAAGCTCAATGTAGTGGAAACTCCATGGCCTGATTTACAGACAAAGCTAAACACAGCAGGTGTTGCAGGTGATTTATCTACATTACCGGATGTTTTCCTTATGCAGGATAACGCATTCTGGAAAAATCAGATTTCATTCCCTGATGTTTTTGCAGATTTGACTGCAACAAAGGCAATCGACTTTACACAGTTTGCACCGGGTAAGTTAGCTTATTCAACAGTAAACAATGTAAACTACGGTGTTCCTTTTGATAACGGAACCGTTATATCTGCCTACAGAACAGACATCCTTGAGCAGGCAGGCTATACTGTAGACGATCTTACAGATATCGACTGGGACAGATATATAGAAATCGGTAAAGATGTGCTTGCAAAGACAGGAAAGCCTTTACTTTCATCTATGGCTAATGAATCAGATATTATAATGATTATACTTCAGTCTACAGGTGCTTCACTCTTTGACGACAAGGGTAACCCGAATATCGTAGGAAACGAAACATTGAAGAAGGCTCTTGAGACATATAAAAAGCTTGAGGAATCAGGTGTTATGGTTCTTGTAAACGACTGGGATCAGTATATCACCACAATGAATACAGAAACTGTAGCAGGAACAATAAACGGTTGTTGGATTATGGGTTCTATCAGAGCTGCAGAGGATCAATCGGGAAAATGGGCTGTAACAAATCTTCCAAAACTTGCAGGTGTAGGCGAGCAGACAAACTATTCAAACAACGGCGGTTCAAGCTGGGCTGTAAATGCAGGTTCAAAGAAGAAAGATTTGGCAGTTGATTTCCTCGCAAAGACATTTGCAGGAAGCACAGAACTTTATGACAATATTCTTCCAAGCGGTGCATTGGCTACATGGTTACCTGCAGGCGGTACAGCAGCTTATTCAGAGAAGGTTGAGTTCTTCGGCGGACAGGAAGTTTATAAACTCCTTACAGACTTCGCCTCAAAGACACCAAAGAATAATACAGGTGTTTACTACTACGAAGCAAGAGATGCCGTAGCGGCTGCTGCAACAAATATTGTTGCAGGCGCAGATGTTGACAGCGAGCTTAAGACTGTACAGGACACTATTAATTTCGCAATGGGTAAATAATTTTTAAGATTTTGTCAGGGGGTAGGTTTGGCCATGGTCAAGTCTGCCCCTTGTTTAATCGAAGGAGAAATTTATGGGGAATAAGAAAAAACTTTCACTCTCACAAAAACAAAATATATCAGGTTGGATATTTTTGACTCCTGCTACCGTGCTTATAGCCGTTATGAGTTTTTATCCTATGATAAAAGCCATAATTTTGTCTATGCAAAGCGGTGTGGGCGCAAAAATTTCTTTTGCCGGATTGACAAATTATAAGAGAATGTTTGCTGATGCAATCTTTATGCAGTCTTTGAAAAACACCTTTATATACCTGATAGTTCAGGTACCTATAATGCTTTTATTTGCTCTTCTTTTGGCATCTTTACTTAATGATAAGCATTTAAGGTTTAAGGGGCTTTTCAGAACCTGTATTTTCCTGCCATGTGCTACATCTCTTGTATCATATGCCATTATATTCAGATCGCTCTTTGCAGTGGACGGATATATAAATACCGCTCTTGTCAACCTTAGAATTTTGTACACAGGCTATAATTTCCTTTCAAATCCTTTTGCGGCGAGAATTGTTATTATAATCGCTCTGCTTTGGAGATGGACAGGCTACAATATGGTTTTCTATCTTGCAGGACTTCAAAATATAGAGTATTCCATATATGAAGCCGCAAAGATTGACGGTGCAACATATTTCCAGATACTCAGAAAGATAACCATCCCGCTTTTAAAGCCGATGATTTTACTTACTGCTATCATGTCAACAAACGGTACATTGCAGTTGTTTGACGAGTCCGTCAACCTTACAAGCGGCGGTCCGGCTAATGCAACTATAACAATGTCTCATTATATTTATAACTCTTCGTTTAAGTATGTACCTAATTTCGGCTATTCAGCCGCCATGTCATTCTTTATTTTGATTTTGGTGGCGGTACTCGCCGCAATACAGATGAAAGTAGGTGACAAGCGTGACTAAGATAAGAACTGTTGCAAAATATGTATTTTTGACCATTGTTTCACTTATATCGATTTTCCCTCTATACTGGATGGCAGTCAGTGCCACTCATGCCAGTATAGATGTAATAAGAGGTGCTCTCCTTCCCGGAAACTATCTCTTTAAAAACCTTTCAAACCTGCTTGCAGCAAGCGATGTAAGAGGTGCTATGATAAACTCATTTAAATACTCAATAATGATGACAATATTGGCACTATTTATTTGCTCACTTGCCGGATACGGTTTTGAAATCTATCATGATAAGGCAAAGGATGCTATCATGGCTGTACTTTTGTTGGCAATGATGGTTCCTTTTGTAGCTATTATGATCCCGCTCTTTCAGATGTTTTCAAAATGGGGACTTTTAAATACAACTTTAGGATTTTTACTTCCTACATTGTCCACTCCTTTTTTGATAATGCTGTTTAGACAGAGTGCCAGATCATTCCCACATGATATTCTTGAAGCTGCAAGACTTGACGGATTAAATGAATTTAATATATTCCTTAGAATATTTATTCCTACCATGAAGTCCACCTATGCTTCAGCAGCCATCATTACATTCATGGGTGCATGGAACTCATATCTTTGGCCAAAGGTAATAATGACTGAGAAAACATCCATTACAATGCCTATGCTTGTAGCAAACTTAAAAGAAGGTTATGTAACCGACTACGGTGTACTGATGCTTGCCGTACTTCTTTGCAGCATACCTACAGTTATCATATTCTTCGTACTCCAAAAGCAATTTGCTGAAGGAATTACAGGTGCTGTAAAGTAATATATAATATGCTTTTTTAAAGGTGTGAAAACTTGTATCAAGATTTCATACCTTTTATTGATAAAATATAATTTTAAGAGAGGTAAAAATGAATAAAGATATTTTAAAAAACATTTTAGAACCCACTGTTTTTGAGGAAAACAGACTTCCGGCACATTCAGATCATAAGGTATTTGCAAATAGGAATGAACTTATACGGGGCGAGTCTTCTTTATACTATGATTTGAACGGTATATGGAAATTTGATTACTCAATCAATCCCGATTCCACTCCTGACGGATTTGAACTTTTAAGCTTTGACTGCAGAAACTGGGAGGATATCCGAGTTCCGGCACATATACAAATGGAAGGCTATGACAGACCTCATTATGCCAATGTTGCATACCCATGGGACGGTAGACAAAAGCTTAAATCAGGTCAGTCTCCTATGGACTTTAATCCTGTTGCAAGCTATGTAAAATACTTTACATTACCTGAAAGTTTCACAGGCAAGGATATTGTTTTAAGAATGGAAGGTGTTGAGAGTGCGGCCGCCGTATGGTTAAACGGACACTATATAGGCTACTGTGAGGACAGTTTTACTCCTTCCGAGTTTGATTTAAGTAAATATATGGTTAAGGGTGAGAACAAACTTGCAATACAGGTTGCAAAATGGTGTTCAGGCAGCTGGCTTGAGGATCAGGATTTCTTCAGATTCTCAGGAATTTTTAGAGATATCTGTCTATATGCAAGGCCGAAATACCATTTACAGGATATAGGTGTAAATCAGATATTTGAAAATAAGAATCTTGATAAAGTCAAACTTAATATATCATTGACTCTAAGCCAAAGTGCCAAAGTCAAACTCAGATTATATGACGCTTTTGATATGACTTTAAAGTCAAACGAGTTTAAGTGCTTCTTTGATGAAACTGTTGTGGCAAAGCTTGATAAGGATCAGGTTTCCGGTGAAAATAATGTTTTCCTTGAGATAAATAATCCGAAGCTTTGGAGCGCCGAAATTCCTAATCTTTATACTCTGTATATTGAAATATATGACGGTGATAATTTACTTGAAGTAACCTCTGTGAAAATCGGTATTAGATTATTTGAAAAAAATTCATCTAATATAATGACTGTCAACGGTAAAAGAATTGTGTTTGCCGGTGTGGACAGACATGATTTCAGCTCCAAATCAGGTCGTGCAATCAGCTATGCGGAAGTCAAAAAAGATATAGTTACCATGAAAGAAAACAATATCAATGCTATAAGAACAAGCCATTATCCAAACTGCTCCGCACTATATGAGCTCTGTGATATCTACGGCATCTATCTTATGGATGAATGTAATCTTGAGTCTCACGGCAGCTGGGACGGTCTTCTTAGCGGTGTTTCAGACTATGATATGGTGGTTCCGGGCGATAAAAAAGAGTGGATGCCTCTACTTCTTGACAGAGCAAACTCCATGTATATGAGGGACAGAAATCACTCTTCAATTCTTATCTGGTCATGTGGAAATGAGAGTTATGGCGGTAGCGATATATATGAGATGAGCGAGTTCTTCAGGAAAAAAGATTCAAGCAGACTTGTCCACTATGAGGGAGTTTTTAATGACCGTCGCTATAATGATACTTCAGATATCGAAAGCAGAATGTATGCCAAGGTAGCTGATGTAAAGGAATTTTTAAAAACTCACAGAGATAAACCTTTTATTGAATGTGAATATACTCATGCAATGGGTAACTCCTGTGGAGGTATGCAGCTTTATACCGAGCTTGCATGGGAAGAGGAGCTTTTCCAAGGTGGATTTATCTGGGACTATATCGATCAAAGCATTACCGGTAAGGATCCTTTCGGCAATGATACTCAGTACTACGGAGGAGATTTTGATGACTCTCCTACCGACTATAACTTCAGCGGAAACGGTATAGTGTACGGAGGCGACAGGGATATATCTCCTAAAATTCAGGCGGTAAGATATAATTACAGACCTGTTGATTTAAAGATAGATTTTGACAAAGACTTATTATATGTACACAACAGAAATCTTTTTAGAGATTTGAATGACTATAAATTTGTTATTTATATAAAGAAATTCGGAAAGACTTTATATGAAAACAGTTTTTCTTTAAAAGGTGAAGGATTGTCAAAGACTGAGCATTCTCTAAATATAAAAGAAAAAGCCGAAAAGCTTTTTGATATATACGGCGATGAGCTTGTTATAGGTGTCAAGGCCGTTTTTGATGTTGAAACCTTATATAACCTTGGCGAAGTTTCATTTACAGAAGTTGTTTTAAGAGAAGGTAATAAGGCATATGATGCTCTTTTCTCAAAATTTGATAATACTGTTATTTGCGATACTCCTCTCTGTGAAAATAAACCCTATAAACTCACAATGGGAGTTATGAACTTCGGAATAAAGGGGGATAATTTTGAGGCTCTGTTCTCTCAGAATTTCGGCGGACTTGTGTCTTACAGATATGCAGGAAAAGAGCTGCTTAAAGCTATACCAAGACCTAATTTCTGGAGACCGCCTACAGACAATGATTTCGGCAACAATATGCCTTTCAGGTATTCCAAATGGAAAACCGCTTCACTGTATGCCACTACAAAAGTTCCACGTGAAGACAGTACTTACTGGCCTGCATTCAGACCTGTTATAAAGGAATATGATACTTATGTATCTGTGACTTATAAATATGCTTTGCCTGCTTGTGCCGATGAGCTTACTGTGGAATATGAAGTTTATGGTGACGGCAGTATAAAGATAAACATGGACTATAAGAGTGAAACAGGTCACTATGATTTACCTGAGTTCGGTACAATGTTTAAGTTAAAGCCTGAATATGAAAATATTTCATGGTATGGTGCAGGTCCTATGGAAACTTACTCAGACAGATTACCGGGTGCAAAGATTGACCTTTTTGAAGGTAAGGTAGCAAATCAGCTTGCTAAATATCTCTCACCACAGGAGAGCGGCAATAAATCTCATGTAAGATTTGCAAAGCTTACCGATAAGAAGGGACGAGGCCTTATAGTTGCAGGAAACTGTATCAATGTTTCAGCTCTTGCCTATACTCCGAGTGAGATTGAAGAGGCAAGACATGATTTTGAATTACCGCCTGTTACAAAGACTGTACTTCGTGTAAATCTTGCACAGATGGGTATTGGAGGTGATGATACCTGGGGCGCACCTACTCTTGAAGATTACCTGATAAAGGGTGAAGGCAATTTGAAATTCAGCTTTGTTATAAAGGGAATATAAATATTTCAATGAGATTTGCCGATATTAAGGTAAATTTACATTAACTTAAAAAGAAACTCTAAACTGTCTTACAGTTCGGAGTTTCTTTTTCTATACAATATATTATTTATTATCTTACAACATATACGCCCGACTCATTTACAAAGTATCCGTCAGGTGTTGTGGTATTTGAAAGCATGTTTCCTCTGTTAAGATCCATATAGTACCAGTTGCCGCCGATATTCTGCCAGCCTACAAGCATATATCCGTCAGCATTGAAATAGTACCATTCACCGCCTATCTGCTTCCATGATGAAGTTACATATGTACCGTCAGAGAATGCATACCACCAACCTGTAGCATTTCTCTGCCATGTGCCTTGAAGTGTTGTAGCATTCTTACTCTCATTGTAATTGTTTGCAGCCTCAGCCTGACTTATTGTTACCGTGCTTGATGATACCCATGCACTGTTCTTTGTACCGTCACTGTTTACAGCTCTAACCTTCAATGTGTATGTACCTGACTTTGTCATAAGTGACTTAAAGTTTGCACTGTTTGTAGTAAAACTCTGCACTCCGCCGACTGTGGATGTGTTGTCTCTTATAAGCTTCACCTGATAACCTGAAGCTCCCTGAGATACACTCCATGCAGCCTGACCGTTATTACTTAAATTTACCGTTTCTATAGGTGATACCTGATTTATCAACGCCGGTAACTGAATATCTACGTATAAATCATTTGAGCTGTTCTCTCTTCTTGCTTCTATAAGCTCTCCACCTGTTATTTTAAAATCTTCAGCCTTATACACACTGAAGTAATAATTATCGTCTGCAGCCAAATGCACTGTAATCTTAGGAGTATCTGTAATCTCCCAGGTAGTACCCATATCCATAAAATCAACTCCGCCAATACTGTAGCTGCTGCCTGATACATTTACCGTAATATCATTTATATCTCTTTCTTTACCTACTGTAATAGCATCCGATTTTATATTTATCTTTACAGATTTGATTCCCGATGCTGCAAATGCAGTCATAGATGCCGCCAAACTTATTATTCCGCTTATTGCCGCTACGGCAAATTTTCTTCCAAAATTTCTCATATATTTCCTTTCACTCATATCTATATGTTTATATAATATTCTCTTCATACTATTAAATACTATATTAGAGTTTCAGTCAATTACTATTATATGATATTTTCTTTAAAATCCTTACCAAAAGGTTACAATCAAAATTTGTAATTTTACACTAAAAAAGGCGACAGCTACCCGCTATCGCCCTATTATTATCTTGCAACATCTGCCACTCTTGATTCTCTGATCACATTTACTTTTATTTGACCCGGATATTGCATCTCTTCTTCTATTCTCTTTGAGATGTTTCTGGCTAAAATAACCATATCGTCATCACTTACTTTCTCAGGCAATACCATGATTCTTACCTCACGGCCTGCTTGGATAGCAAATGACTTCTCAACTCCGTCAAATGATGTAGTGATTTCCTCAAGCTGACTCAGTCTGTTAGTATATGTCTCCAGTGTTTCTCTTCTTGCACCCGGTCTTGCTGCAGAAATAGTATCTGCCGCCTGTACCAAACATGCAATAAGTGAATCCGGATCAACATCTCCATGATGTGATTCTACAGAATTGATTACAACCGGATGTTCCTTGTACTTCTTACAAAGCTCCACACCAATCTGTACATGTGAACCCTCTACCTCATGGTCGATGGCTTTTCCAATATCATGCAGTAAACCGGCTCTCTTCGCCAATCTGATATCCACTCCAACTTCTGCTGCCAAAAGTCCTGACAATTGTGCCACTTCAATAGAATGTTTTAAAGCATTCTGACCATAACTGGTCCTAAATTTCATTCTTCCAAGTAATTTTATGAGCTCAGGATGTATACCGTGCACACCTACTTCGAGTGCCGCATTCTCGCCTTCCTCTCTCATAATACCGTCAACTTCTTTCTTTGCCCTATCCACCATCTCTTCAATTCTTGCAGGGTGAATACGACCGTCAACAATCAACTTTTCAAGTGCTACTCTGGCCACTTCTCTTCTTACAGGATCAAAACAGGATAAAACTACCGCCTCAGGGGTATCGTCAATGATAAGCTCTACTCCTGTAAGCTGTTCCAGTGTACGTATATTTCTACCCTCACGACCTATGATTCTACCCTTCATATCGTCGTTAGGTAAAGCCACTACTGAAACTGTCGTTTCCGCTACATGGTCTGCCGCACATCTTTGAATTGCAGTGACCACATATTCCTTTGCCTTTTTCTCGGCTTCATCCTTTGCGGCATTCTCAAGCTCTTTAATAAGCTTTGCCTTATCATGTTTTACTTCATCTTCAACTGATTGTAACAAAAATTCCTTAGCCTGATCACTTGTGAGTCCGGATATTTTCTCAAGCTCGGCGATTCCCTTATCATACAGGGATTCAACTTCCTTGCTCCTTGTGAGTATCTTCTCCTCTCTTGCAAGAACACTCTCTTCTTTCTTTTCAAGTAGATCCT
Source organism: Lachnoanaerobaculum sp. MSX33 (assembly GCF_000512995.1). NCBI lineage: Bacteria > Bacillati > Bacillota > Clostridia > Lachnospirales > Lachnospiraceae > Lachnoanaerobaculum > Lachnoanaerobaculum sp. MSX33. The sequence goes on from NZ_AZXX01000087.1 coordinate 17,643, forward strand.
GCTTCTTGTCCAAGTTTTCTTCTTTACTAAGTACTCTTTTCTCATAGCGGGCTAACTCTGCCCTTCTTTCTTTCACCTCTCTATCAAGCTCATTTTTTGTCTTTATAGACTCTTCTTTTGCTTCCAAGAGAGCTTCACGTTTCTTTGTCTCGGCTGTTTTTAAGGCTTCCTCTATTATTTCTCTGGATTTAATCTCTGCTGATCCGATCTTATCTTCATATGACTTCTTACGATGAGCAATCGCTAAACTCCAACTTAGAGGCGCCACAACAACTATTGAGAGTATTACCGCTATTATTATACTTCCCAGTTGTGACATAAAAGCACCTCCTTATTCAATTTTCATTGTTCAAAACAACATTTTAATTTTAACAAAAAATGAACAAAAAGTAAAGTCGCTAAGGATTGTATACAGATTGTGT
>NZ_AZXX01000088.1:0-534 GCF_000512995.1 Lachnoanaerobaculum sp. MSX33
GGATTTTCAAAATCGCTTTTTTTAATATTCTTATCCTCAATAAGTATAGCTATTCCAGATATCCACATTTCATCATCATCTTCATATGCTCTCCACAGTAGTCTTTCTACATAGGGCAACAAATCATTTTTATTGTAAGACACCAATAATGAAACAGTATACTCAAATGTAGGCCAATTTGCATCTTGTAATAGTTCTATTAAAAATGGTATATACTCTAATTTTCTAGTGTAACTCATCCTTTCTATAATATATAGAATATTGAACCATGAAAACTTACTTTTGTATCTCAAAGGATTAAAATAAGTTTCTGTATTATTTTCTTCTTTTTCTAATAATAATGCTAATTTGTCTAGTTTTTCCCCAGATATATTCTCGTTAATATAAATATTATATTCATATTTTTTAATTAAGTTATCAATCAATTTTGACATTACATGGTCCTCCATTATCTCTTATAGATATTGAAGCTAATATTTTTGTTAAGTAGTATGGATTCTCTTTTGCTGTTGGCCTGCTATTAATCCATTCCAT
>NZ_AZXX01000089.1:0-105553 GCF_000512995.1 Lachnoanaerobaculum sp. MSX33
TCCACTTGAATTAGATGTGGAATAATAATAAGGATCTATACCTTCTGATGCAATAAGTTGCTGCAAAACATACTGCTCTGTCAATGCTCCCTTAAATTCAGTAAAAATTCTGTTGCCGTCAATAATCACTTGAGCATTCAAATCTGTCATAGCTATCAACAAACCGATATCAAGCAGATACACTTTAAATGCATCAAGGTCAAGATAAGCTTTCAATGGAAGCGCTACTTTTCCTACTCTTTGTACCTTATGGATCAACCCACAATCTAAAAGCCACTGTAATGCAAGTTCAAAGTCCTTTGCTCTTGAACCCTTTCTAACTTGTCCGTAGATGTATTTTTTATTTTCTTTTGCCAACTGCATTGGAATAGAATCCCACACAAGATTCAGTCTTGGAACAAGTGAAACTTCAGCATGCTTTGAAAAGTCTTGTTGATAATAATTCAAAAGGTTTCTCTGTATTTCTCTCACTTGTTTAAAATCTTTACTGTCAACATAAGTTTTTACAACCTCAGGCATTCCACCTACATAGTAGTATTCACGAAGTCTTTCTATATATTTAGTCTTAAACATTGTTATCATATCTGTATCATCACTTTGAAGCACATTTGCAAAACGTTCCTCACCTAAAGCATATAAAAACTCAAGAAAGGTCAATGGGTAAAGATCCATAAAGTCAACCTTGCCTACAGGAAATGATGTTCCTTTATGAAGAGCTACACCTAATAATGAACCTGCTGCTACTATTGCATACTCCGGTGCATTCTCACAAAAGTATTTCAATGAAGATAGAGCCTTTGGTACCTCTTGTACTTCATCAAATATCAATAAAGTATTTTTTGCATCAATAGAAACTCCTGTTTCTATACTGATTGCCAATAAAATCCTGTCTATATTGATATCGCCCTCAAATACCTGCTCCAACCTTTTATTATTATCAAAATTTACATAAGCAACTTTTTCAAAGCATGTTCTTCCGAACTCCTTCATCAGCCAGGTTTTTCCAACCTGTCTTGCCCCTCTGATAATCAAAGGCTTTCTATTTTGTTTATCCTTCCATTCTATAAGTTTTTCAAGTGCAAAACGCTTCATAAGGTCTACCTCCCAAAATACTTCTATAAAAAAATACTCTTTTTTATATATTAGAGGTTTAAAAGCATTTCGTCAACATTTTTAAGTCCATAAAAATGTAATTTACTACACTTTTAATGCCATAAAAATGCAATTCTGCACACTTTTAAGGCCGTAAAATCGCGTTCTACTTATAATTCTAAATTTTTTACATACCCTGCTTATTGTAAATTACTATTCTTTCGGCGCTCTTGCCGAAGAAATGATAACCTGAACCTCCCTCACTTATAACATCAAGCAGCTCATCAGGTTTTGTCACCAAGATACCGCCCATTACAGTCACTCCTCTTTTAAAGAATGCATCAGGTATCATACCTGCTGTAGGACCTGTAACCAAAACATCGGCACCGGGTTTACACATAGCCAGTAAATTCGGTAATGTATCATTAAGTATAGTAACACCTGTAATAACATCAAGGTCGGAATCCGGCAGATACAAATCAGCATCCTTTGCAGGTGCAAAATGTTCCAGCTCCTTTCCCTTTAGAGTACATGAGTCCATCTCCAGAACTTTAAAATCGGCATCTGCTGCAAGTAACTTTTTAAGCATCGGTACCAAAGCACCTATTACAACACTTTTTTTGCCTTGGTGAACCTCCATCACATCAAAAGAGTCTACATCTATCTCTATTTTATACTCCAAACTCTTATTTTCCTCCCAGTAACAGGCTGAAAGTGCATTAAGTGTTGCAATGGCCAGTGTCTTTCTGAGAATATTTGCATGTGAAAGATCATCCAAATAACTTTTTACACTCCTTCCACCAAGTTTACCTGATAGAGGCATAGCCTTTGCTGAGCTTGGACAGCATACAGCCTCAGGAATCTCCTTAACAGGAGTAAAACAAAGCCCTCCATGACCTGTGCTTAATTTTACTCCTGAAAAGAACAGTCCGAACACCGCCCTTTCAACTACCATTTTACCCAGTCTCTCTCCAAAATATTCTTTTAAAATATCGGCACTTTCCTGTAATAATATATTCATACTTTAATTCCTTTCCGTCTAAAACATGTCAGCACACCTAATTTTATATACTATTCCTTTACATCTACAATATCAATACATAAAGTGATATAATGATACACAGGTTTATAATACTTTTAAACAATCACAGGAGATTAATGTAATGGGATTTTTTATATCTACATTAGCCTTTGGTATATTTTCACTGCTATGCTTTATTTTAGCTGTTTTTATATACTTTAGACTGCTGATAGCTGTTTGTACTTTTAAGAAGCTACCTAATTGGATATATGCTTTAGGACAATATATACAGATTACAAGGAGGGCTGTTCAATATGATAATATCACCGATAAGCCCGCACTTATAGAAGCGAGCGTTTTTATGCTGTGTATTATTTTAGTTAATATAATAGTTACCGGTGTGAATTATTTCAAATTACACAATGTAGGGAAAGCAATTTTTTCCTGTTTACAAATGCAGTTTGCTGTAATTATAGCTGCAATAATACTTTCCGGAATTATCAGACCGCTTATACGTTTTTTGATACCCTCATACCGTACAAAATATTCTTATTCAACTACCAATGCGCTGGATATACTTATGTTTTTCTATTCATTTGCATTTACTTTCTTTATATCAATAGCAGGTATTCCTGCTAAGCCTGTAAATGTGCAGATATCAGGAACTAATGTGATTATCGGTTCAACAAAAGCATCCGCTCTTCTTGATAACGGCTTTACATTTAAAGGAAAAAATGCAGACAGTGAGATCATAAATACTCGAAGCGACAACTTTTCCTATGGAGAATATTTGGAATTATATCTTGGTGACAAGTCTTTCGGTCATGTATGTGTCACACCTACATGGAAGGATTCGGATGAGCTTAAAAACTGTACTGTAACATTACTTAAGGCTACACCTGATGATACGGATTTATCTGCTGTAAAGATTAACAATGTAGCGCTGTCGAATTTAGATCTTAACGACTTTGAAAATAAAGATTTGACAGATATTTTTTCACTGCATCCGACAGATTATGACGAGATGAAAGGTCCTTATTATTTTGTACTAACATTGCAAACTCATGACTATTCTCTGTGGAAGCGCTATCGTGTAGAAGCTGATTTTAACTCCGATAACAGTCTTTCATACTACACTGTTATGGCACAGCATACTATATGGGAATAAAAAAGGAAAGCTTAAGCGGCTTTCCTTTTTTATATCAGATTATCTGATATTCATATTTTCCATACAGTTTTTCAGTATTGTGCTTATATAACTGCCCTTTTTTCTGTTGATACATGCAGTCGCATATGTCATCGGAGCTTTATATACTTCTCCTATGTAATCAGGACTTGTTAATACAGGCATGGAATAGTATGCATTCTTTTTATTTTTCAAATCTATAAACCACTCTCCGCCTATATGTTTCCTGAAAGTCTCACCGATATATACTGTCAAATAGTCAAGGGTTTTGGCATCACCTATCAAGTCCTTTATCTCACTGTAATTAGTGAGAATCCAATTTTCAATCTCATTAAGTGACTCTATACTGTAGTCCAGTTTTAAACTGTTTTCTTTTGCAAATATATCTGTAAAATACTCCATTTTAGAGTCTATAAGAATTATCCACTCTTCAAAGTTTTCCTTATTATAAGCCATTTTTATATCCAACTTTCTTAATTTATATAAATATTCTCTAACTCGTCAATGCTCTAAAGTCGAATATTTATCTCTGTTTAGTATAATCATACATAGATGTAAATACAATATATTTCTTATACATTAGATTAAAGTAAATATAATTTATAAATTCAAAATTTTTAAGTATATTTAGTTAATATTAAATAGATTTTTATACAAATATATAGTAAAATTAAAACAAAATTTATGGAGGTGAAATTTATGTTCAAAAAACTCACATCGAAACTTCCCGTTATTTTCTGTTTTTTAGCCATATGTCTCTTGGCTATATTTGCATCAGCCTGCTCATCAGGTAAAAAATCCAAGGCGGAATCTCAAAAAAGTACAAGTTCCAATAAGTTTTCTCTTTATTTAAAGGGAGATAATTTGTATATGGCTCGCTATAATAACTCCGAAATTATAGACTTGGGACCTTGTACAACTAACGGAAGTGTTATGGAAAAGTTTTCTATAAATGGATATAACAAAAAATTAGATCAATTTTGTTCATTTTCAGATTATGACGGTGAAACCTATACTCTATATATATCGACATATAAAAAACCTACAAAACGGACTAAGGTAGCTGACAATGTTACAGTACATTCAGCCTTAAAAAATGGTGATATACTCTATATTTCAAATAAAGAGCTGTTTTTATATAAAGGTGGTAAAGCGGTCAGTCTCTTTAAAGAAGAGGGCGAAGAAGAAATAAAATACATACTTTCTAAGTCTCAGGATAAGCTTTTAATTGTTCCAGGTAAGCGCACTTATGACAAAGAAAAATTGATGAATGTATATTTAATCGATATATATACAGGTAATAACACTGTATATTCAGATTTTAATATAAATTCTTTCGATTATTCTTTTGAACTTGATTCAATATGCTATTTTAAGGATAATACAATATACAAGTTGGAAGATGGAAACTCAAAAGAAATAGTAAAAGGTATTGACGAACCATATAATAGCGTTGCTTATTCTTCTGATAAAGTCATCTATGCGTCAAAAGCTGATGAACCGACATCCCTCTATAGATTTGACTTTAACGGCAATGAGGAATTAGTCAGTGATTCATTTATAAAATTTGTAAAATTTAATATAAAAGAAAATTTTCTGGCATACACAGAAAAAAACTCTGAAGGCAAAATCATTCTAAAAGTAGCACAGAATGGTGAAACACTGGGAGAGTATGAAGATATAGAAGACGATGACGACATGTACAGACTACAAGAAGCACACCCTTCTAAATCAAAATATTGGTATTTTTTCTCTGAAGAAAATAAGAAGCTTTGGAAAGTCGCTTTAGAAGGAAGTAAAAAAGGGGAAATTGAACTTGTAAATGATAATGTAACTGATTTTTTAGATTTTGCTTATTCACAAGACTCTAAAGCGGAAAACGATGATTTGTTATATAAAGCAAAAATCAAAGGGAATGACTACTATTCTTTATTCCTAAATAAAAATATTATCAATGAAAATGTAGGCAAGTATTATTCACCGGCACATTTAGAAAATAACGGTACTGAAAGTTATATTATATATGCTGACACACTCTCTCAAGCTTCATATGAAGATCATAATTATACTTATCATATTTTTGAAAACGGCAAAGATACTATAGTTGCTGAAAATGTAAAGGATTATAACGGATCCCTTCCGGAAAATGAAAAATTCGACAAAACCTATTTTTTAACAGATTATGACGAAAGCAAAGAAACAGGTGTTTTGAAGCAATATTTAAACGGAAAGCTTAAAGATATAGACAGTGATGTAAAGGGCTTTGTAAAAAATAATACAAGTTCATTTAGCACTATATTCAGATAATAAAGATATAAATACTGCTGGAGTCGCACTAGGCCCATGTGGATCACGTAAGGCTCCGGCAGTAATATATCTTCTAAAGAATTAGGCCCTGCTTTCCCATGTCTAAACTATAAGTTTATGATACAATTACAAAAAGTCTTATCCCTCTATATTTGTAGATAATAATTCCCCAGAGTATCTTTAGCTTTAAACTTTGTTTTAGTAAATAATTTGTACTCACGTGAATTGCAAATTTTAGAATCATTTTCTTCAAACGGATACCCAAAATTATATTTATAAGTCACTAATTTAGCCTCATTTGGCTTAATCATAATAAATTCGTCTTTATTAACAATGAACTCTTGAATGTCTGTCATTATAGTATTCTTTTTAGCAAGATCTCGTCCATACTCATCCAAAATTATAGGTACATTTCCAATATTTTTAATTGTTATAAACATGTATATCTCTCCTTTAGAGTAAGACTCTTTAAATTGTTTTACAATATTAAGCTTTCGAACGACCTTAGACTTTCTATTCGCAAGATATAATGAAACAATTACTGAAGAAACAGGATAGCTTAAACATCTTTCTGGTTTTTAACGTACTACTTTTTTAAATAACTTCAGAAAAGTGTTGCTTCCATTTACATATTTTTTCATCCATATCTTTACAGTACTCAGAATAATCTGCATCTTCTTTACTTATCGGAATATGCAGTGGTAGCGTATAGAATTTCGGCTCTTTCCTCTCTTTATAAAAACTATCAAACGGACACAAAGTCTTTTGTTTCGGTTCTTTATCTTTATTTTTATCTTCATCTTCATCAGAAGGATATATAACACCACATTTATCACCTCCTGATATAAATAGATATGAAATCAATTGATGAATATCCTCGGTTTTTTCCCAATTCCAAGGCTTGTATTTGGCGTCAAATATACTTAGTCCTTTGTTTTCATCTTTTTTGCCTTTTTCTTCTATAAAATCAGGATACCAATACTCACCGGCTGCCCACTCTAAACTTCCTTCTTTTCTACTGAACAATAAATGTTTATACTTATATTCTTTCAAAAGTTTCTCCGCAACAAATTCTTCCCAAAGCCAATCTATATCAATTAACAAGCTTAATGATAAATCTTCCGCATCATCAAATACATTTTGACCTGCTTCATTTAATATCATAATCGCAAGTTTTCTTGCTTCCTCATAGTTCTGATACATTGGGTGGGTAATCTCTCTTCTACACTTTAAAGCCTCTACATAATTAATATTCATCCTATATGAGGGTGTTGCATTTTCTATTACTTCAACTATTTCACTTAATATTGATTTGCTGTTTAGAGATTCATTCCATATCTTAGAATGATTTTCAGCAATATAATCAATAACTTGTCGCATCAGACATAATATTTCGTTATCATATGTATATTCTCTGATTGTATAAGCTGTTTTACCCATGAACGGAGTGTTGAGCTTGAGATGTCTATTTATATCTATTGCTCCTTTAAAATTATAGTCGTTATATTCTTGCCGGATATATTCCTTATATAATCCGTCACTATACGCTTCTATCAATTTATTCAAGTAGAGAATTATCAATATAATTATATAATTACTTTCTTCCTTACTGTTAACATCAATATTGAAAATATTAAACCCATACACACAATTTAGTAAGTAAAGAAGAAAGTACTGCTTATCTCCCTTATCAAAACGAGATCTTATTTCTATCCTATATATATTATTAGTTTGATTAACAATTGGTGTGGATATAACTCCTATACAATTAAATGTATATAGTTCACTATTTCTTATTTCTATAACCGTATCACTTTTGCCACCTTCTGCGGGTATGGTAATTATTTTATGTTCTTCCTTTAATTTCTTTACAGAACTAACAGCTTCTATAAGAGCCTTTGCTTTATATGGTATTTTATAATTTGATATGTCTTTTTCATTATCATCAACAAAGCAGTATTTACTGTTAGGTTGCTGATTATCACTAAGAGTAATTGTAACCTTCATAGTTTATGCTCCATTTATGATATAAAGTTCTCTCTAATATTTTCGATTTCCTTCAACTTACCCTTACTCTTAACATATTCCGTTAGAATCTGTGAAATATGGTTATCCCACACCTTTTCTTTGGCATCTTTATATTCATTGGAATTATTATTATGTAAATACAATTTAATTTTGGCAAAGTATGATGGACCAAGATGATAATGCTCATTTAGCTTTAACTCATCTATAATCAACTGGTTAAGTTTCTCTATCTTCTCTTTATAATCACCATAGTTTGACCCGAGTTCTTTATCTATTCCCATAGAAATCAGTACAGTATCCATAACTTCTTTTGCCTTTACTTCATACCATGCAAAGCGTCTTCTTAAAGCAAAATCAAACACTTCAACGCTTCTGTCTATATCATTCATAGTACCGATAATATACACATTTGAAGGGATGAAAAATTTATCATTATCTTTATTTATAAAAAATGTATCATCAGTAGCCAATGTGGAATATTGGGTTGAAATAGCACCCTTTTTACCTCTGTAGTCAGGATCCAAACAATACATAATTTCCCCAAGAACTTTTGATATCTCCGCACGATTTATTTCATCTATAATGAACAAAAATTTAGGGAGACAATCAACCATTGTTTCATCATCTTGTTCACCCTGTTCTTCACTTATTTTTAAATTTGCATTTTCAATTGCCTTTTTCCAGAAGTCCTTAATTTCTTCATCTTCACCAAAAAGGAAATCATTTATAGTATTTGCATCAACTGACTTTCCGGCTGCATATATTCTTTCTACAACGCCTGCTCTACGGCAAAAGGACTTGAATGAACCATTTTTAAGTGTATAACTTAAATTACCGGCTGATAAATCTGGTCTTATCCCATCTATAAAATCTGTATAATCATAGGATGGGTGAAACTGTACCATATCCAATTGAATTTTTTTAATTTCTTCTTTTTCTTTTTCAGATTTATTTGAAATACCCAGTAATAAATCTGCAATTTCATTTCTTGCGGAATAAGTCTTTCCCGTACCCGGTGCACCGTTCATAATAAGTTGTTTATTGGCTATTAATAGGTTGTATTGAAGTTGAACTTCTTCTGTCATGTTTTTTGCGCTTTCTTTAATTAAATAATTAACCATTTTTTCCATTTGCTCTGCAACCTCATTTCGATTCGAAAAAACACTTCCGAAAATTGCTTTACCATTCAAATTTGTCAACCATGTTTTATCTTGAAACACACGCAACTTGGTATTTTCTTTATCTAATTTTTCTAAAAAATCCATTATTTTTTGTTCGCTTTTAACTTGTTTTGACATATAGTTATTAAAGTTAGCACTCCATGTTGCATTTTTATCGGATTTATAACAAGTATCTATAAAATCTTTATTATTGTACCCCCCTAATACAACACCCATTAGAAAATCAAAATGTCGAACCCGATAACCTTTATATACTTCGTTCTTATTTTCCCCAGAATGTAGCCTTTTACAAATAGCTATAAAATCCGAATCCTTACTTTTTAACAAATCTTCTATATCTTGAAAAGTCGTCTCCCATGTAAGTGGTTTCATAATTATTCCATCTCCTTTAACTTTATATTTTACTCGCGTAAATAGTTTCACATTTTTTAATTCAAATACATTATAGTCTAAATGTATAGCATTTCAAACACCTAGGTTTCCTGAAATATTATAAAAAGAATATAACTTTGTATGAAAATCTTTTATGCCAAATTATTTTTTCAATGATATTTTATTCAAATGTATAAAAATCCCTGAATAATATATAGCTTTTCCTGCTTTCTATTTTGTTACTTTGTATGTCAATAAACTCTCATTCACACAAAATCCCCATTCTTTTAAAAGTTCTCTACCAACAGCAGTATAAGTTCAAAGTTCATATGTCTATATTTTCCCACACTATTATCTTTTTTATTCCTACACCGAGTACATGTAAACTTAATATACCTTTGCCATCATATATTCATCTACAAATACACCGTCCACAAACATAGTATTCTTTTTAGTCCCCTCAATTACAAATCCCTGCCTTTTATACAAGTTTATGGCAACGCTATTTGTTACCTCAACCGTTAATTCCAATCTTTTTAAATGGTTTTCCTTTGCCCATTCCTCAAGTTTATCAAAGAGTTTCAATCCGATTCCCTGCTTTTGAAACTCCTGCCTGATTCCGATGACAATATATGCCGAATGTCTTGTTCTTTTATATTTCCCTCTTTGAGCCGAAAGAAAGCCTATAATTTCCCCATCATTAATAGCTGCTATAAAATAATCATCCTTATCTCCCAAGATTTCTTTCATTTTCTTTTCATCAAAATGCCTTTCATCCGGCTCAAGCATCATAAACTTTGTTTCCCTGTCTATATTTTTTAAACAATTAAAAAACAGCTTTGCTTCATTTGTATTTATTCTTCTTATATCCATACGCTTATCTCTTAAACAGTATTTTTACTGTATTTTCATATCTTCCAAACAGTTTTTCAGTATCGTACTTATATAATTGCCCTTTTTTCTATTAATACATGCCGTAGCAAATGTCATCGGTGCTATATAACTCTCTCCTATGTAATCGGGACTTGTCAAAACAGGCATGGAATAGTATGCATTCTTTTTATTTTTCAAATCTATAAACCACTCTCCACCTATATGTTTCCTGAAAGTCTCACCGATATATACCGTCAAATAGTCTAAAGTCTTAGTATCTCCTATCAAATCCTTTATCTCACTGTAATTAGTTAGGATCCAATTTTCAATTTCATCCAGTGACTCTATACTGTAGTCAAGTTTTAAATTATTTTCTTTTGCAAACACATCTGTAAAATACTCCATTTTAGAGTCTATAAGAATAATCCATTCTTCAAAGTTTTCCTTGGTATACGCCATATTTTGTCTCCGGTTTTCTAATTTTTTGAATCATTAAATGATTCCGATATTTTTTTCAATATTCTAAATTTTAGTTGGTTAAACGGTGCATACCTAATCGGCAAATCAATCATTGTTTCACTCCAAACAATACTCTTTTTATGGCTGAATGTATCGAATCCGAACTTCCCATGATACGAACCCGTTCCGCTACTTCCTACTCCTCCAAACGGCATATAATGATTTGATACTTGCAGAATAACATCATTTATGCATCCGCCACCGTATGAAATACTCTTTATAATATGCTTTGCAATATATTTATCCCTTGTAAATACATAGCATGCCAAAGGCTTCTCATGTTCTTTTATTATCCTTATTACCTTATTTATATCGTCATATTCTATGATTGGAAGCACCGGTCCGAATATCTCTTCTTTCATGATTTCATGGTCAAAATCCACATCCGGTAAAATAGTAGGCTCAATCCTCCTAACTACATCATCACTTCTGCCACCTATTATACTCTCCTCTGATTTTATTAAATTCATCAGTCTTTTATAATGATACTCATTTATTATTCTCGGATAAGTATCATTATTTAATGCGTTAGGATATCTTCTCTTTATTTCTTTTTGCAGATACTTTATAAATTTGTCCTTAACACTTCTATGTATTAACACATAATCAACAGACACACAGGTCTGTCCGGCATTAAGCAGTTTCCCCCACAGTACACGCCTTGCAGCAAGTTTAATATCGGCTGTCTCATCTATAATACAAGGACTCTTTCCACCAAGCTCCAAGGAAACCGGTATAAGGTTATTGCTCGCTATATTCATTACAATCTTTCCTACTTTTTGACTTCCTGTAAAGAATATATAATCATATCTTTGTTGTAGAAGCTCATCATAATCTATATCTTCATCCACACAAAAAATATAATTTGAACCGAAAGCTTTATTTATAATGTTTTTAATTACTTTTGAGGTATAAACACTCTCTTTTGAGCATTTGATAATGGCTGTGTTTCCTGCCGCTATTGCCGCTACCAACGGTGATATCGCCAAATTGAAGGGGTAATTCCAAGGTGATATAATAAGCACCACCCCATAAGGCTCAGAGTATACATAATTCTTTGCCGGAAATGTGGATATAGTTCCTTTTACCTTCTCCGGCCTGCTCCACTTTCTTACATTTTTTAAAGCCTCATTTATCTCCGCATAAACTATTGCCAGTTCACTCATATATGCCTCAGCTCCGGACTTTAAAAGATCCTTATATAGAGCGGAAAGGATTGCCACCTCATTATTTCTGATTGCCTCCTTTAACCTTTGCAACATCTTTATCCTGTATTTAACCGACTTAGTTGCATTTGTGTTAAAGAAATCTCTTTGTTTATTTATAATTTCTTTTAATTCTGCTTTTTTCTCCATAATATTTATCTCCTACTCCAATATCTCCAAAATATCCTCTATCTCTACTCCCTCAATTAATACAATAGTTTTATTATATCCCTCATCACATAATAAAACTTCCTTTTCATAAGGGAAGTAGCTTCTAAGCCATATGATATATTTTGCATAATCATAGAGCCTGTTCTTTGAGTTAAAGTAATTTATCATGAATACACTTCTATCCCTTAGCATCCAAAGTTCAAACTCATACTCTTCTTCGTAGTCTTCCCAACAAATATTGTACTGACATTTCTCATCATCCTTTACCGAAATACAGACTTTAGGAAATCTTTGTTTAATGTCATTATTAAACTTCTCCAAATTAAAACCGGTATTTTCTTTATCAGTTACATAAATAAAATATGAAACAGCCATATTCCTCCCCATAAAAGTATTAAATATCGTAAATTTTACAACAAAATGATATAATACGAGTATACAACTTTTAATTTGAAAAGGGGAGCTACAATGGCCTTTTTTATAATTTCCATAGCACTCGCTATGCTTATATTGATACTCCTTATATTCACAGTTTATATGTACATAAAACTGGTAATAGCTGTAAGTACTTATACTGAGGTTCCAAATTGTATGTACAAAATTGGACAGGCATTTAAAAGTAAAATCAATATCAATTACGAGGATTTTACAGAACCTGCGGCATTATGGGATACCAATTTTTTTATCCTTTGTTTTATTTTAGCCAATATTTTTTTCTATTTTGTAATGTATTATCAAACACAAAATTCCAAGAAAGCATTTTATATATGTGTAGGCTTGCAGGTCGTGGTTGTTTTGATAGCAATGTTATTCTACTTTATAGTAAAAATGATTTTATTTTTTGTATCTCATATATTGGGAAATTACAGGCCACTCTACTCACCAACAAATGCTGTAATGGCAGGTATATTTGTGACTGCACTTGTCTATACTCTATGGATGCTCAGGGTAGGATTTCCTGAAAAACCTATAAATATACAAATAGATAACAGCACTGTGGTTATAGGCGAAACAAAAGCCTCCTCTCTTTTAGCAGACGGCTTTGAGTTTTACGGTAAAGATTCAGACAGTGAAATTGTAAATAAACGAAACAGCCAACTTCACTATGGTGAACTTGTAGAATTGCTTCGTGACGGAAAATCTTATGGATATATGAGCATTACTCCTACATTTAAGAATTCCGATAAACTCGAAAATTGCACCATAACATATTATGAGATACCGGGTGACAGTGAGGTTTTATCTCAGGTAAAAGTTAGTGATGCAACTCTGTCCGAATTGAGTATTCAGGATTTTGAATACAAAGATATGGCTGACATCTTTTCACTAAAGCCTTATAATTATCATCAGTATAAACGCAGTCCGCTGTATACCTTACAAATACAAACTGTAGGGTACTCACTGTGGAAAAGTTATAGCATTGAGGCGGATTTTTTTGAAAATGGCTCAGTACACCATTATGGTGTCAGGGCACAGCATACTATTTGGGAATAATGGGGGAATAAAATGGGATTTACTGTATTCGCATTAATTTTTGGTCTTTTGGTTTTACTATGCTTTATATTAACAATCTATATGTTTTTAAGGCTGATAATTGCAGTAGCTGCCGGTAAGGAGGTTCCAAAATGGATGTACAATATCGGACAGGGCTTTCAAGGTAGAATACATATAGACTATGATGATATTACCGAATCTGAGGCACTGAAAGCTGCATTATTATTCTTCTTCGTGTATATTTTGGCAAATATCTCCTGCATAGGCATTATGTTTTACATGACAAATAATTTTACATTGTCACTTTATAGATGTTTAAGATTTCAGCTTGGACTTGCAGTAATAAGCTTGATAATTTATCATATCATTCAGCTTATTTCAGGACTTATAAGCAATCATAAAAATAAAATATTTCGACTCTACTCAGCTTCAAATGCTGTTATAGCCGGACTGTTTATAACAAATTTTACTCTTACCCTTTTTATATCTATGATAGGTTTTCCCGAAAAGCCGGTCGTAGTACAAATAAATACAAGCAATATAATTGTAGGTGAAACAAAGGCATCCACACTTTTATCTGACGGCTTTTACTTCTTAGAAAAATCGGCAGACAGCGAAATAGTAAACAATCGTAATGACCACTTTTATTATGGTGAACTTTTGGAAATATTTCGTGATGATAAATCCTACGGTTTTGTAAGTGTTACTCCTACATTAAAAGATAGAGATAAACTAAAAAACTGTACGATAACTTATTACAGGATTCCGGCAGACAGTGAGGCTTTACCGGAAGTTAAATTTAATAATACCGACTTGTCAAAACTGAGTATAGATGACTTTAGAGAAAAAGATTTGACAGATATTTTTTCACTACATCCGATTGAATATGAAGAAATAAAGAATGATATTTCATTTACACTTAAGATTCAGACTTCCGACTATGTTATATGGAAAAGATACAGTATAGAAGCTGATTTCGATTCACTTTATAAACCTGATAAATATGGTGTGAGAGCACAGCATACAATATGGGAATAGACGCAAAAAACTGTAGTAGAAGCTACCCTTCCGCTACAGTTTTTATTTATAAATCTTCTTTAATGTCATGTGTTACTACAGGCTTTCCGTCTTTATCAAGTAAAGCTGTCAGACCTCCTGCATATCCGTTTGCCTTAAACAAATAGTTTACACCTGTCTCCGTATCAACCCAGACTTCAAGTACTTCTATTACTCCCTGTTTGTAAACTTTCTTGAAACGATCCATAAAGTATCCTCCGATGTTTTTTTTGATTATATCATATATTAAACTACAGTTCTTAAAGTTTTCTTTAATAATAAATGATTCTATTACTTTCATTTTTGGATGCCGGGGTCGTAAATTCCTCAAGGCAAAGTATACTGTCTGCGGTTTCATTTAAAAATTCAATATCGTGGGAAACAATAAATATAATATTATCTTTAGTACTCATCTCCTTTATCAGCTTTGAAATTCTTATCATATTCTTATAATCCATACCGCTTGTAGGTTCATCAAAAAATATGAATCTTGAATTTTTGCACAGAACAGAAGCAATGGCCACCCTTTGTTTTTGTCCACCTGAAAGGCTCATAGGATGTCTGTCCTTAAATTCTGTAAGTTCAAGACCATATAGCACCTTATCCAATCTATCCTGTGACAAATCTTTAACCCCAAGTTTTATTTCTTCCTCTACAGAATCTGTGAAAAGCTGATGATTAACATCCTGCATAACCAATGATGAATTTTTCAGTCTGTCTTTTTTGTTTAGGATTTTCCCGTTAAATGTTATCTCACTCTTTCCCTTATCATCAAGGCCTGTCATTACTCTTATAAATGTAGATTTACCGCAGCCGTTTTTTCCGGTAATACCGTAAATATTTCCAAAACAAAATGAAATGTCTTCTATCTTTAACCCGGAACCCTCTTTAAATTTGTACTCGAGTTTTTTAATATTTAAATCATTTCCAACCGGCTTATTTTGTGCTTTCAATACTGTTTTTATTGCAGAACGAAGTCCAAGTTGCTTTTCAGAGTTTAAAAGCTCATCTTTTGTAAGCTCCTTAAAAAGCTCTCCCTTTCTGACAAGAATAATTCTATCTGCCAAATCCGTCAAATAATAAATTCTATGCTCTGCAATGATAAGTGTTATACCCTTATTCTTTAGTATCTGCAGCATTTCTTTTAATATATCAATATATTTATCATCCAGATTTGATGAAGGTTCATCCAGTACTATTATCTTACAACCGGAAATATAGCAGGCCGCCACACAAAGAATCTGCTTTTCACCGCCTGAAAGTTCAAATATACTACGCCCCAGTAGATGCCTTATAGGAAAGAGCTTCAGCATATCTTCCATACGGTTTTCCATTTCCTGTTTACTTAGTCCAATATTTTCAAGATAAAATAAAAGCTCAAGTGTTGTATCAACATTAAAAAAATGTGTCTTGGGATTTTGGAAAACACTTGATATCAACAGTGATATTTCATACAGCTCCATTCCCTTTAATTCTCTATTGTCAACCTTTATAGTTCCGCTGATTTTGGCATTTTCATATTCAAAAGCCAATCCGTTTATAGAATTTATAATAGAGGATTTTCCGCTTCCGCTCTCTCCGGTAAGCAATATGCATTCACCGTCTGCCACAGTTAAGTTTATACAGTCAAGAATCTTTTTGTCCTGTTCATAAAACAGTGATAAATTTTCTAATGTGAGCATATAATTCCTCCTGCTACTATAACACTGATTGTTACGGCATAAATAAAATCGATCAAATGTATTCTCACGCTTACATACCTTGTTTTCTTTATAGGATTGGCAATACATCTTGTTTCTGCAGCTTTTGAAATATCGTCAGCTATATTTGACGAAATAATAAGCAGCGGAACTGCTACATACTCGAGATATTTAACAGGATTTTTTGTTTCTATTCCTCTTATTCTCATTGCCATTTTAATACTGTTTTTCTCCTCTACAAAAGACGGAAAGAATCTGAACATCACCGCAATAGGGATGGAAACCTCCTTAGGTATTTTTATGGCATCCATTGATGAAATAATACTTCCTACATCAGAAGTCTTAATCATAAATTTACCTGCTGCAAATGGAAGATAAAACATACGACATAGGGCAAACAATGAAAGCATCATCAGTATAAAGATGGGAAACTTTTCCAAATCGCTGAAATCAGGTACGAAAAACAGCACACCAAACCAAAGTATATTTTTTATAGCATCCTTTTTAAATCCGTTTATAAAATACATAGCGGAAATTACAATTACAACTGCCCATTCTGAATAGTGATTTATAGAATTTAATACGGTAACCCCCAATAATGCAACCACAAAAAATTTGGTTATAGGATTCGGATTTAATCTGTTATCTTTGATGTAATACATCAAACTATACCTGCCTTTATAAAATGCTTTTTCAGTAATATTCTTCCGATATTTGCTCCTATAAGTCCTCCGATTATAGCACCAAGATAAACCAAAGCCATATGCTGATAGGTAATAAGTTTTATCAAAATATCTACATACTCCTTGCCCATCATCATAGATAATTCAATGTATTTCTCCCTTGCCCATAACATTTGCATAAGTGAACCACAAATCCAAGTATTAAATATTGCAAACGAAAGCATATTGTATTTAAAGGAATTATAATGACCGACTCTTCTTATCAACTCGGCTATAATCATTACTGCAAATGCATGAAGTATAATGACATATGTATGTCCCCCAACAAACATAATAAGAGGTGACAACATTCCGAAAATAAACAATGCCCAAGGTTTTTGTACCTTCGCCATAAATAACATAACAACAGTTCCGCTAACAATTCCCAGTATTGTAGGATATATGAGAAATAAAATCGGAATAACTCCAATCATTCCAACGGCAAAGGTAACTACAATATATATGACTGCAAACACGCCTATAGTAACCAGATCTTTTATTTTCAGCTTTTTCTCTTTCATATCTTCCCCTTAATAATTAAATGCTTCGGCTAATTTTGTCTTTTCAATCAAGTTCTTATATGTTTTTGACTGTTTCATAAGCTCACTGTGATTTCCTGCTGTCTCAACAACTCCCTCATCTATTACCACGATCTTATTCACATTTTCTATTGATTTTAATCTGTGTGAGATGATAATAACCGTTTTGTCCTTGATAAGCTTATTTAAGCTGTCCTGTATCTTCTTTTCATTGTCCACATCAAGGCTTGCCGATATCTCATCCAATATCAAAACAGGTGCATCCTTTAGAAATGCTCTTGCAATAGAAATTCTCTGTCTTTCTCCCCCTGATAATTCCGCACCGTTTTCTCCAATCAAAGTATCAAATCCGTCCGGCAATTTTTCGATAAAATCCATACAGTTTGCAAGCACTGCCGCTTCCTTTACTTCCTCATCTGTTGCACTCTCTCTGCCCAAACGAATATTTTCCATAATGCTTGTGTTAAATAAGGTCACATCCTGAAATACTATTGAGACATTCTTAAACAATGATTCTGTAGATATATTTTTGATATCCTTTCCGTCTATTAAGATACTTCCGGTATCATAGTCGTACAGCCTTGATATAAGTCTCAGTACAGAAGTTTTACCGGAACCCGATATACCTACCAAAGCTGTAACCTCACCCTGCTTTGCCGTAAAACTCACATCTTTTAATACCTTTGCATCTTTATTATAAGCAAATGAAACGTTTTTAAATTCTATATCGTAGCTTGAAAGGTCTGTATCTTCACCCTCTTGAAGCGCTGCATTTTTTATCTCCTTTATTCTTACAATTGCAGGTTCAATATAGGACATTTCGGTCATTCCTTCCCTTGAAACATCAAAAAGTTCTTTAACCTTTATTGCTCCTATCAGGTATCCTATCAGATATAAGAGGCTGATCTCATTATGAATAAGTAACTGTATTCCGACAGCCAATACTACCGCAAGGTTTATATATGAGAGAGATGAAGATATACCTACCGCCAGCATTGGAACTATCTCTACATTAAGATGTATCCTCTCACTCTCTTCCATCTTTTCATACAGGTTTTCCTTCACCTTGTCAGCTTGATTAAAGCTACTTATCTCCTGTTGCAGCTCTATTGTTTCTTGAAAAAGCTCTGAATTATCTCTTAGCACATTAAAGTATCTGCTGTACTCTGAAACTTCCTTCTGTTTTGCCAAAGGATTGATCATAAAGCTTAAAAGAGTGGGAATAATTGCTGCAAGTCCAAGCTTCCAGTTTCCAATAAGCATAATAAGTCCCATCAGAGGAAAGAATAACCACATAGCCACAACCTTTGGTATAGAATGGCTCATAGAATGCTCTACCCTTTCCACATCAGACATTATCGTTTGTGAAAGGTCGGAGAGATCGTGCTTTGAAAAATATGCCAGCGGAAGCTGTGCCAGATTCTCTGCTATTCCCTTTCTCAAATTTGCCGATTCTTTATAGGTGGAATTATAAAGGCTTACATATTCCTCTGATAATAAAATATACATAAATATCAGAGTAAGTATTGCCATAACAATATACTGCAAGGTGCTTGATACATTTCCCAAGACCAACTGATTAATCAGTCCCATCAAAATAAACATCGGACCAAGGTTTATACAATATGTCAAAAAACAATATATCGTTGCTTTTGTAAGATTTTTTGCACCCTGTTCCGAGAGAGCATATCTTTTCTTATAATAGTTTTTCATTTGACACCCTCCAATCATTTGCAGTTTCGTAAAGGCTGAGGAGTCTGCTGTATAACCCTCCGGTTTTTACTAATGAATCATTATCTCCTCGCTCTATTACATTTCCCTTTTCCAAAACTATTATTTCATCTACATTTCTGATACTTGTCATTCTATGGGCAATCATTATAACAGTCTTATCCTGCATTAAATTTTTAAATGCTTTTTGTAATTCATATTCATTATCTGCATCAATTGCCGCACTCGCTTCATCCATAATTACAATAGGTGAATTTTTCAAAATAGCCCTTGCAATAGCGATCCTTTGTTTTTCACCTCCTGAAAGATACACACCCTTTGAACCTATAATTGTATTTTCCCTGTCTTTAAACTTTTCAATAATTTCATCACAACCTGCAAGACTGAGAGCCTCCATTACTTTATCTCTGCCTGCATTTTCATCAGCCAATGCTACATTATCGTATATTGATTTTTTAAACAGTTTGCTGTCTTGAAATACAAACGAGATATTCCTTATGATTGCCTCCTTTGTATATTCCGAAAGAGGATATCCACCTATTTTTATTGCCCCCTTATCAACCTTATAAAATCCTGACAAAAGCTTTGCAACAGTTGACTTTCCTGAACCTGAATGCCCTACTAAGGCATATGTTTTTTTCTCTTCTAATGAAAATGATAAGTTTTCCAGAACCTTTTTATCCCCATATGAAAAGCTCACATTTTCAAATTCAATATTGAAATTGTCAAAATGATCTCTGTTTCCATATGTGAGTTTATCCTCCTGCATCTTTTCATATAATTCTTCCAAACTGTCAATGGCAAAATTTGCATTATAGATATTCATGCTTGCCCACATTATTTTCATAAAAGAGACCATTATTACACCGCTTAAGAAAAAGATCATAATAAGCTCTACAGCCATAAATTTAGGATCTTTTATACCGGTCAAAAAGAAGCTGAGCGGAATGCTGATAATTGCGATCAATCCCAAAAATATCAGCTGATATATTACATAGGGTGTTTTACAAGACAGAGAATAATCATAAGCATATTTTGAATACTCCATAATAGAATCATGCAATGCTTTAAAGGATTTAAGTTTTGAACCGAATATCTTTATTACCTGTATGCCTCTGATATACTCCACAGTTTCAGAACTCAGTTTGTCAAGTGAAGTCTGATAAAGCTTCATAAAATCTTTATTGCCCATCATTCCCATCAATATAAGTCCGCTTACAACAGATAAAACTATAATAACAATTCCCACTCTAAGACTTATGGCAAATGCCAGTATAAATGCAAAAATCGGTACCAAAAATGCCTGTGAATTATCAGGCAACATATGTGCTACCGCCATATGTGTTTTTGCCGCATTATCATCTATAGTTTTTCTGATATATCCTGAGGAATGCAGATCAAAAAATCGAAAGCTTGCATCGGTAAGACCTTCAATTCCTCTTTTTCTCAAGTTTGTTTCAAGTCTGAATGCCAGCTTATGTGAAACAATGCCGGATACCAAATACATTACTGCACTTATAGTTAAACAGATAACTATCCTTGTCGAATAATATCCTGCATTTTCATAATTTCCCTTTACTACCGCTTCTTTTAGAAGTAGAAATATATAATAATACCCATAAACCACCAGGAATGCCGAAATACTCGATAATAAAATTGACATATATCCGATATATTTTTCATTCGGCACATATCTGAATAATTTCTTATAAACTCCCATCAGTTTTCTCCTTTACTTGTTCAAATAAGTAAGTAAATATTGCTTCCAAATGCTGTCTGTTCTTTTTGAAATTTTCTCTTGCATCCAGTACATCAGAAGCCATTATCAGAGCATTCATAAAATCGGTAACAAACTGAAACATTTGTGGATCAAACAACCATCCTGAGTCATCACTCCATATCGCTTTAAATCTTTCCTTTGTCTGTTCCTGAAGCTCTTCCATAATATTATTCAGTTCGGGATTTCTTTTTTTCTCTATCAAAAACTCAACATAAAGAGGCATTAAAGGATTGTTGTCTATGACTTTATCAACCAACTGTTTTGCCATAAACTTACTTTCACCACCCTTTTCACATTCAGCCAAATGCTCCTTAATGATATTGTTTCTGTAATCAATCCCGCCTATCATAATGTCTTTAAAGATTTCTGTTACGTTCCCATAGTAGTGATATACTCCTCCTTTTGATAAAGTTGTTCCCGCGATGATGTCTTCCATAGTTGCCTTTCCTAAGCCCTTTGCGGCAATTACTTTTGCGGCTGAATCCATAATTTCCTTTTTTCTTTCAGCCTCACTAAGCCTCTTCGCAGCAGCCATATTGTATACCTCCTCTTTACCGACGTTATCGTCGGTAAAATTATTATATCATAGTTAGGATTTGCTAACAAGTGGTTATTTGAACTACTTCACTGTCACTTCAAAGTCAACTTCAATATCACTTCAAACAAACTTCAATTTACTTTGAAGTAATTTTAACTCTTAACCACTTACTCTCATACATAAAAAATCAGCCCGGGGATTCACCTCGGACTGACTGTAAGTATATATCTCTATTAATCATCTACCTCTACGCTGCTTGAGATTATAGCTCCGTTTGAAACATTGATATCATATTCATATTCCAAGTTTCCAACTTTGAACTCGATCTCATAAACTTTAACACCGTTTTCATAATCAAGCTTTGCCTTTTTAAATCTTGCAGATCCGACTCCTGCGTGTGAAAGTGCTATTTGCTTTGCTCTTTCTACTGAAATCTCTGAAGTTTGAGTATTAGTCGATGATGTACTTGGCTGTGTAGGAATAACATAGTTCTCAATATCTCTATCAGCTGATAATATTGCTCCGCTCACTGCATCTATCTCATAATCATATTCTACATTTCCGCTGTAAAAATCAACATCATACTCATATCTGTTATTATCCTCAAGCTCAAGCTCCACTTTAACAAAAGTCACGTCCTTTTCCGCCAACTTTGCGTGTGCAAGTGCGATTCTTTTAGCCTCATCAGCTGTTATTTTCTTTGTTGCTTTATATGATTTGGATACTTTTGACTTGGCAACAAAGGTGCTTCCATAATATGGAACTCCTGTCATTCCTGCTGCAAATAACATACAAGATACTGTAACCGCACCTATTAAACTCTTACCTAATTTATTAAACTTTTTCATATTTTCCATCCTTTCCGTGTACAGTGAAAATAATTTTACCAATCTGTTAATACAAGCGTTTTTTCAAAAGGTCGTAAGTTCTTAATAGATTTATCATCCACCGTCGACGTTTATATGGATAATACTGTCTTTTTTAAGTTCTCTTATTTACCCTTTCACTATATTAATGCACGAGGACTTCATTTTATTGCATTGTTTTTAAATTTTTTTATTTTTTTAATATCATAGCTTTTATAAAACTATAACTGTAACGAAGGTTTAATCAGGTAAGCTCTTCTTCTTAGAAAACGGGCTCAAATCTATAAATAATTTTTTCAGTTCACTTGTGTCCCTAAACTCTTTAAATAAATACTCTAAAAGCTCTTCCTGTCTTGACTGCCCCAAAGTCAATCTGTATAAAGAAAGAATTTTAATCAATCTCTCATAATTTAATTCATCCTTACTCAAAGGATACATCGGCACAAGTCTTTCAATTTTTATACTCTGATTCTTTCCGAAACACCAAAACGGAATAAGTTCGGATTGCCCCTCTTGCCTTTCTTTCACTGCCGCTTCAAAGAGTTCTTTCCATATATCTTTCTCAAACTGTGTATTCTTACCATATTTATCGGCTACATTCTGTCTTATTGCCAAACATTTAAACCTGTTTATTCTGCCTTCTCTTTGTTCAAGATCTATAGGATTACTCGGCAGATTCCAATGCATTATAACGCGGCAATAGTTATGAAAATCCAGTCCCTCCTGACCTATGGATGTAGTAGCCAATACAAAGGGACGCATCGGAGAGTTAAAGGCATTTCTGATATTTTCCTTTCTTATAACAGTCTTGGAATTATCTCCCCTCTCATTACCAAATCCTACCGCATAGCTTGATCTAATCCTACATTCATCCCCTATTTCATTTGTACCGGTAATTCGCTTCTTAAAATCCGCATAAGTATCAATGGCATATGTGGCTGTACGTATATTTAATGATTCAACCATTATATTATGTACGAGAGAGTTTCTATCAACATCATCTTGAGAGCCTACACTTTCTCTCAACATATGAATATATTCATCAATCATAGCCTGAAAACATCCGTCTTTACAGTATTTAAGGACATTTTGCCAATGTGAATTATCATCCCTACACCTTCCATATGCAAGGTCAATAATGGCTGTGGATTCGGAAAGATTAAAATTATTTATAAAAATTTTGGCCAGTGATGTAGCCATTTCTCTGTTTCCCAAATTTGAACGATATATGCAAACAGCCGGAGAGCCTAAAACCATATTTATCAGTGTTTCTACCAAATCATCAGGCATTCTGCCAAGCTGTATTTCTTCCGGGTATTCAAGGTGATTTTGAAGTTTTTCAATATGGGCTTTAAACCCCTTGTTTCCTTTATCTTTTGAATTATCCCCTACATCAAAGTTTTCATACTCATTATCTTGAATCGCTAAAATATTCTCTGCCCAATCTTTCGCGTAATCAAATCCATCCATAAGTATAGGTGCAAGATAATACCACCTTTTATCTTCCTTCTTGTTAGAAGAATATCCATACTTTTCTTCCAATACCCTGAGTTTACCTGTTAATCTACGTCTTATAGACTTTTCTATATCTTTCAGAGATTCTTGTTTATTGAGCGATTCAATAGGTGAATACATATCTGCCAGCACTTTTGACGGATAAATCAGTGTAAGTAAATTCATACCTCTTACTTCACCGTTTGAGGTATTAAATCTTAGCCTTGGTGAAGGATACTTTCTCGTACCTTTTGCAAAATAGCCTGTATTTTTTATATCTTTATTTTTTATTTGATTTACAAGCTTTCCGACTGTAAGCCTTTCCGCCTCATATGATAACATAACACCTATCATTCTAGGCACCATCTCCCATGCGGAAAAGACAAGTATTTTAGAAAAACCTTTGCTGTTTTTATACACACCCTGTAGCTCATAGTATGGCATAGACGGTGGAATCCATAGATATTTTTCTGCGCCTTTAATAAACGCTTTCTCTTTTAAGGCCTCCAGTCTTGCATTTGTCTTTGGCAGTTCTTCATATTTACTGATTTTGCTTCGACTTAACCACAGCAGATTTTGAGCTCTTTCTTTCTCAAGTTCATATTTATTTTTGCGATAGTACCTTTCAATTTGTTCTTTAATCTTGTATTTTCTCATAAATGACATCAGATAGGGGCAACTCTTTACATAGTCTATCGGGCAGGTATCACCTACCTTGACATTTGACAATAAAGCAGACATCTGTATATAGGAATTTATATCATTTTCATTTACCTGCAAATGATATTTAATACTGCCGTCATCTATAAAGTCTCCTGAATCCATAACAGATATACGCTCTGTTCTGCTGACACCTTGATACATGGCGTCTTCAGCTAATTTTTTCAACTCGATAACGGTAGCATCTACCAACTTCGTCTCTCTGAGTACAACAGAATAATTCGTCCATATTTTCTCAAACTCACCGTATTTTGCTTCATCATCAAAGATAAATTTCATAACCTGCAAGAATTCCTCAAAATGTTCATAACCCTGTGACTCATCTATCTCTTCCGGTGTGTAATACAGCTTATACGGAGTCGCAGACATAAGAAGCACCTTTGTATTTCTACCGCTGAAAAATCTTTTAGCAAGTATACCTATTTCACTGTCTTCATCTGATATAAGGAACTTAAATCTTTGAAACTCATCCATAATTACAAGGTCAGGTTCCAACATGGATACACTTATCTTTGCAAACATAACTCTAAGCTTATTCATTACTGCATAATCCGAGTATGAAAGTTCTCTCTTATACCTTATCTCCTTTAAATGCTCCAGTACAATTTCTATTATTTCCTCAAATTCTTCACTACATATCTTATCAATTATATTTTTAGGATAGATACCTCCTGTAGCCTCTTCACATTGTGCCACACGACTCTCATAATTGTATTTTTCACTATTCTCCCATGACTTTACGGCGCCATGTATCATAAAATCTTCAAGGGTTTTTATATGAGCCTTAAAATCAGGAATCCGCTTTAAAATTGCAAAAATCAAAGCTCTTTCCTGCACACTTCCGCCTCCCGATGTCATTTTAAACGAGGTTTCCGGTGTAAGCGGAATAAGCTGTATGAATCCGTCTTTTACAGCCTCATCACTTGATTGTTCCATGATTTTTAAATGTTGCATGGATAATCTAGTATCCGATACAGATTCGACGATATTTCTACCTGTGATATCAAGCTTCCTGATGTTTTGATTTGCTATGTTCTGATTTGAACAGATATAAACCACCTTACATAGATCGCACTTTTCTTCAATTTTTTGTCTCGCTGTCTTTACAATCACACCCCTGCCGATAAGCGTCTTACCCATACCGACCTCATCGGCAACAAGCACATGATTCTGCTTATTTTTAAAAAGATAATCTACACGCTTAACAGTTTCCGCCTGAAAGTCCTTTAACATATTCATAGTGCGCTTTTCAATCTCATCTATATCAAACTTTGTCATACATAATCCTTTATTGTATTCTCAATTTTAGAGTACTGCAAAATGTTTCATATAGTCTGCGAAATTCATCCGGTATAATTTCACTGTCATTTACCATCTTAAGTACATATCCGATATCTTTTATCTTTTCAGGTTCTGTCACTGCCACCTTCAGCATTTTCTCGTATATTGCAGGCATTATACCGCTTTTCTTACTAAACATCCCTGATTCTCTTATTTGCTTTCCCTCAATCATAGATAAAATATAGTCATCACCAAGTACAAGTGAAATATATTCTATAAAAGATACTTTATCTCCTATAACGCTGTTTACCACTATATTTTCTCGGTTATCCGGAAAACCTATTGTGGGAATCATGATAATCCTGTTGAGTACAGTATCACCAGATTTAATTTCCACTTTATAAAACTCTGATAATTGCAATATTTCCAAGTCCGAAAACTCCATATGCTCGGACAAGATATGTTTCCTTTTTGAATTAATCGGTGAAATCGTTATATTTTCATCTGTATCAATACCGGTAAATTCTATTTTAACATTGTATTTATCTGTATTGGATTCGTCTTTTGAAATATAAGCAATTTTCTTTGTTCTGCATAGATACTTTATTTTATCTTCCATTATATCTCTGTTAATATCTGCCGTGTCATCTATTGCACTTTCTATCGTAACCTGCTCAAAAGGATTTTTTGTATCATCTGCATTCCCACAAAATATATCATCCAAAAACCTTTCGCCGTTAAGATGTTTATTCTTTGTACTAAACTTTACCATCATTTCCACATTTTTATTGATTGCAGAGTATGATGCATTCATAGAACCAAGATACAGATCCACATCGGCATATTTTCTTCTTAAATATATCTTTGCATGAATATCCTGTTTTCTTTTATCCGATGACTCATCCGAGATCTCATCTTCTCCGTCTATAATTTCATCTTTTAATGTGTATATGGTAAAATTATTGACATCACACTCTCTTAATTTTCCAAGTTCAGATCTCCTTGTAATAAGAGTTCTGCTGCACTCCGACAATGCCCTTTCTGAAAGGTTAAAGTCTGCAATTACACCACTCGATAAAAACGGTGACATTATAACAAGCTCATTAAATGTAGAATCGGCATCACCTTTTTGCGTACAAAATAATTTATCATTTTCTATTTTGTATGCCTTTTCTCCAATGCCCAGAGGTAGTATTTCAAAATTCTCTCCGAATACCTTACTGTCAAGTGAAAAAGAAATATCTTTAATTTCCTTCATCATTTTTCGAATAAGATTTCTTTTCTTTAAGTAATCAATACATTGTTTATTTACATTGCGAGCCAAATACTCCAAAAAATTACATATCGGCGTGCTCTTTCTTTTTTGTCTGACCTTCTTACTGCTGTCCATTGCAAAACTGATATCCCAGCTTCTGTCAAATGTCAGATTTCTGCTCATCACTACAAAGCGATACTTCCTGTCTCCCTCACTGTTTATATAAGACAGCATCCAGGTTTTAGGGTGAAACGAAGGATATATGCCCATACCTTTATCCTTAGGTAATGCAACTTCCACTACTATTTTTTCAAGTAAAACAGATAATGCTGTAGGCTTCGAAGGCACTTTGATTTGCCCGGCTTCACAAAAAAGTATCAGTCTGTCTGATACTTTCTGTAGTGCATTTAACATACATATAGGATTTTGCATCAGTCTGCTGTCCACCTCCTCAGATAATCCGAGGCAAACAGCCACCGATGTCAGAGCTTCCAAATCCAGTGAATAGGTTGTTCCTACCGCACTTTCCAATTTATAACCCTTTGGCGGCATTAAAATATTACCGTAATCAGTCCTGTCACTGTTTGAATCAGGTCTAAACATATACTTATCTCCAATTATAGATGTCTTTTATAATCCTTCTTGCATTAAAAAATCTGTAGTCAAGTTCTTTACCGCCTACCCATTTGGAATGATCAAATTCCTTTGTTCTCATTAACTTTGCCCGTGCACTTCCCTTTAAATGCAGTTCTCTCTTACGTATTATTTCATCTGCCAAATCGATATCTTCAGTCATAAATGCGCTTTGTATATCACAAAGAAATTTCTTTGTTCTGATATTTATAAGATTTAATTTAAAAAATACCTCATCCAAATTAACTTGAGCTCGGTATTTAATATCATTTCTTACTCTTTCCCATTCACTGAGGGCATCTTGATTCTCACCTTCCGATAACATAAGATTATATCTTACTCTCACCATATATATTAATTTGTTGAAGTCACATGCCAGTTTCATCATATCCGCCGTTTCGCTGTCAACTTTATCTGACAGCGCATATCTTAAAGACTCAAAACTGTCGTATTCATCAATGAGAATCTTATTTTTAAGTAAATATTCCAAAAGAGACCCCCTTGTCTCCTTTTGAATCTGCCTGTTCAGATACTCAGACTCTTCTTTGGTGAGATCAATTGTAAGATTGTCTCTCCAATCAGTATCATATGAAAGCAGACTCCAAAACTTTATACTGTCTATATTTCCGGCATCTATATCATCAGTGTTATTTTCTTCCTCGTCATAAGTATGTTTATCAGATTTTATATCAGATTTTCGCTTTTCAATCTCTATTGCGAGTGATATATATTCACGTATCGACAAGTCTTTATCACAAAATATCCCATATCTTTTAATTCCGTTCCAGTATATGTCGGAAGGTCTTCTCGACACCCATCCCTTGGGAAGGACTCTGCTTCCGATAACACCTTCAACTTTAGAATCTGAATTTAGCAATCTTTTCGCACAGTCTTTTTCATCAGCATCTATTTCTGTTAGGATTCTTTCTATATCCTTGCCGTATCTGCCGTCAACCGCGTCTTTTAATATATATGGAACTATAAAAAAATATTTTGCTCTTGTCTGTACTGTAGATGTTCCCGGGAAAAAGCAGTTTGCAAAGGCATCTCTGACAATTCCTATCCCAAGCTCATCAACCGTCCCCTGCTCACTTAGAAGATTGATAACATCCAGTGCCTTTTGTCTGTCTTCTTTTGAAAAATCAACCCATCCTAATTGCATAGTCTTCCTTTTTAGTGCGTATTATGCTTCTATAAGTATCTTCCACTTACCGTTTCGTTTCCCGTTCTTACGAGCAATTAAACCTTTTTCCTGCATTTCTACTGTGCATCTCTTAATTGTTCTCTCCGACTTCCCTACAAGCTCCGATATCTGCTTTTGAGTTAATGCCGGATTAATTTTTAAGGCATTTATAATAGCTAATTCTTCCAAAGACATTTCCAAAGTGCCATTTTGGCACTTTGAAACTGATTTGTTGGCACTTTGAATGGCACTTTGGCCATCAAAATCAATATGCATATATCGATTTTTCAAATCGTGCTTCGTATCCATTAAAAGATTTTCAAAGAATAATTCAAGAAATTCACTTGTAGCATGAATACCTGCTCTCAGATTGTTATAATTTGCTCGTACTAAAGTATTTCTGAAATACCATGAATTTTGGGCAAATGTATCGTTGCTTATAGTAAAGCCGAATGTCTTTAAGTATTTAATAATAAATACTGCAGTTGATCTTGTATTGCCTTCTCCAAACGGATGAATTTGCCATATTCCTGATGTGAATTTGGCAAAATGTCTAATGGCCTCCTGTATATTCAGTCCCTTATAGGAAAAGTTCTTCTCTTGTGAAAAGTCATAATCAAGTGTAGCCCTGATACTGTCAAATGATGCATACAGTACTGTATCTCCCTTAAGTACCCACTCATTTTTGGTAATATTGTAATCTCTTATTCTTCCGGCATAATGAAGTACACCTTCAAATAATCTACGATGAATGTTTTGTAATTCTACCGGTGAAAATTGAAACGTCTTTTCTCCAAGCAATTTTGCAATTCTTACAGATACAATATCCGCTTCTTTAGTATCTGCTTCCACACCGTCCCTTTCTTTTCTCTCTTTATAATAACTACTTATAAGCCTATCCGCTTCAGAAATGCTGATTTTACCTTCAATATGATCTTTTGCAGTTTCAATCAAATATTTTGATGGCTTAAGCCCGTCTACATCCTGAAGCCCTATGGCAGTTTTCCATGCATTACTCTTTTCTACCTTATCCGGTTCACCTTGGCGTATATATTCATTTAGCTCAAGATTCCAGTTCTTATCCGTCAAAACATCACCTCCCAACATACATCAATATATAACTACTCTGTCCCACTTCTATGTAATATATACTTCCTATTTACACAATATAATATTATGATGAAATCAAATAAAAACCAGTATAATATAAAAATAATAAAATCTAGTTATCTCCTGATAATTCTCTGATTTTGTCAAAAATATCAGTACAGTATCCATCATCTCCAAGTACTTGTCCAAGTACCTCAATATAATGAGGTGTTGCACTAACAACTTTCCCTGAATCATCAAAATTTAATGTTCCAACATAGATATATTTACCTTCTTGATTATTATACTTTATATCTGTCATTCCTATAACCGCATCCTTATCATCAAATTTTGCTAATATCCAACGCTGAGGAGCTAGAGACATCTTATATCCGGATATGAATTTTTCTAATGACATAGATGCAGCAACAACTATATCTGTCTCATACTGCTTAATAAACTCTTTGTTATTTTGAGTATTTGATACTGTATCACTAGGAACTTCGTCTACTGTATCCTCTGTTTCTTCATTTCTAAATGTTGTATGTAGATAATCTTCGGTTGGATTAACTGCTACATCACTATCGACTTTCACTTCAAACATTGCTTTTAAATAACTATCGCCACTTATATCAGACTTTTGTACAAGACGCCCTGCCATATACTCTCCATTTTCTCCAATTACTCCACGAACTGAATCTTCCTGAGTACTTGGCAAACTCATTGATACACTTAGGTCATATTCTCCACTTAAAGCTTCTCTTTTATTAGAGAATCCCTCACTGCTGGCCTTTCCATCTTTAATAGTTACTTTTTCTTGTCCTGTAAAAGATTCTTCAGTATTATAATCCCCTTTACTAAGAGTAAGCATCAGCACTGTTTTATCAGGAAGATTTGTATCTATATCAAATATAACGCTATTACCTTCTTTATGCCCTTTTACGTTTATAAAGACATCCAATTCTTTCTTGCTGTTTCCGTCTGATGCACCCGTTGTTTCTTCTACTTTTTCAATATTATCATTATTGTCTTTATTGGAACTTTTTCCACCTAAAGCTCCTATAAAGATAAATGCTATAATAACCCAAAACCACCACTTTTTATAAAAAGGTTTCCCGGCTTTATCCAAATTGCTATCTTTTTTCATTGCTCCAATCCTCCTTGAATTATATTATTTTAATTTATTTTCCATTCAAAGTATAAACTTAATCACAAAGTTATTCTTTTACTGACATCCCCTTTGGGAATCTCCTCTGTTGTTATAACTTCAAAACGTTCTTCCAGTTTCTTTCTATGCGCGTCATTTGGTCTATCTTTTGAAGGCTCATTTGTACAGCATATTATTGCTAATTCCCCCCTTTTTATACTGTTACTATTCTGATTTACAAGCTCTCCATAATCTGTATGCTGCGATCCATGATGTGGAACTATTAAATATTCGATTTGACTATCCGCAATTTTGGGTTCATTATTACTTTTCCTAGCCTCATTAAAAGATGAATAATTTACATCTCCCATCATCAGAACTACGTTATTTGCTGAATTTGTATACTCAATAACAATTCCTTCGCAATTCGAAAAACTACCATCGCACTTAGCTTTCCCTCCCATATACAATTTATATGTTGCTGAGATTTCGTTTTCTGCATCTTTAATATTGATTGGTTTTCCTATTAGACGACAAGACTCTTTATTTATAGTTTTATCTTTACTATATCTTTTCACAAGAAATAGATGTTTTTTTAAGTCAAGGTATTTAGCCAATCTTTTTGCATCTAAACATGCATCATAACAGTCTGGTGCAAACCAATCCTTATCAAAATAGTTCTTTTTAGCTACAGCAACTCCCGCAATATGATCCATATCCCAATGAGATAAGATAAAACAAGATGGATTATTTTTAACTATTTTTCTCATAGTTTCAGAATAATTGTAGCTTTTTCCTGATGAGATTCTTTTAGGACTATGTCTATAATTAAATCCTATATCATAAAAAAAACCATCATTACTATTATGAGCAAAAATACAGTTCCCATTACCTATTTTATATACATCAATATCTTTTACTATATTATTTCCTATGTTATTTCCAACCATTTGAATAAACTTATCATCATCCAAACAACAAGAACTATTAATATCATATGTATCTAGAATTTCTCTTTTTAACTTAATTGGAGTATTACAATTCTCAATTATACTTATATCTGTCCTTATTTTTTCTATATTGCTAGCGCTTTGAAGAACATATCCATTAATATTAATACCATCTCTAATGGAAGTATCAAATGTACATTCCATCCAAATATATGGAGATTCATCTTCTTCACTTGGTAGTTCATTTTTCTCAGCTTCTATTAATTTTATTTGTACCTTTTTTATATCCTCATACTCATTTCTATTGATTTCTGCAATAAAACTGAAAAAATAAGGGCGATAATGTTTGATAGCAGCATTTTTATAGTCTTCATCTTCTGTGTCCCTCATTGCATTAAACATCAAGCCATCATAAAAAAGCATCTCAAGAGTCAATAATGAGCAATATAAAGTAACTACTTCTTCACTATTATTTAAGCTATCTCTATCATTTTCTTTAAATGGACTATATTTGCTTAAATCTTGCATTTGAATAAACATTCTGGATTTGCCTCGAAATGCCTTCTTAAACATTTTATGGCAAATCTCATGATTTGTAAAATTTTGAGTTTTAATTAACCTATCAAGATAATGTTTACCTATTTCTTCTAAAAATAGAAAGAATTCTTTATTGCTTTTAAATCGTCCAAAAGTCTTATGATAAAAATAATCTTTATAATAAAAATAATCTTCATAATCAAATTCACTTAACATGTTAATAAAAAAACTTGCAACAAGTATTTTAAACCTATCTCTGCCACTGTACTTCATAAAATTCATAAACTCCTATTTATTATTTCCTCTCCATCACCACCACACTCTCAGTATGATAACTCCTTGCAAACTGATCCACCACCGTAAGTTTCTTTAGCTCATATTCCTTCTCGCACAGTATCTTTAAATCCCTTGCAAGTGTAGAAGAATCACAGCTTACATATACTATTCTCTTTGGCAATAATTTCAGCATTGTGTCTATTGCAAGCTTATCAAGACCTTTTCTTGGAGGGTCTACCACTATTACGTCTATATCTCTTATATTGCCGTTTTCGTATTCACCTGTGATGACTTCTTCCGCCTTGCCTACGAAGAATTTCACATTTTCTATATTGTTAAGCTTTGCATTCTCTCTTGCATTTTGTATTGCGGCGTCCACTATTTCCACACCGTAGACAAACTTTGCGGACTTTGCGAGGAAAAGTGAAATCGTACCTATACCGCAGTACATATCCCAAACTGTTTCTTCACCGGTCAGGGCGGCATACTCTAAGGCCTTACTATATAGCTTCTTTGTCTGCACGGGATTTACCTGATAGAATGACTGCGGTGATATTCTAAACTTTACATCGCCTATATAATCCTCTATATATCCGTTGCCATAAAGAGTAACTGTTTTTTCTCCCAATATGACATTGGTATTCTTTTTATTTATATTGATTGAGACTGACTTTAAGTCACTTCCAAGCGTAGTACATAGGCTCTCTACAAGCTTATCACTATGTGGCAAATTGTTTGCATTTACAACTATGCAAACCATCAGCTCACCTGTGGCAAAACCCTTTCTGATAAGCACATGTCTTACCACGCCTTTGCCACTCTCCTCATCATAGGCAGGTATATCATACTTCTCCATAAAATCAAGTACAGCCTTCAGTACGGTCTTATTTTCTTCTATCCCGATAATACAGTCATCAAACTCTACAATGCTGTGAGTTCTGCCTGCAAAATATCCTGTGATGTTTTTGCCGTTCTTTCTTCCGAACGGAAATTGGGATTTATTTCTGTACCTTATCGGGTCTTCCATACCGATGATTTCTTCTATCTCTACATTTGAGAGGTCAAATCCGCCTATTCTTTTCAGATGATTTTCCACTTTGTTTTGCTTTAGTTTAAGCTCCGCATTATAATCAAGACTTTGTAATGTACATCCGCCACAACTTCTTGCCACCGGACATTTGGCCTCTATTCTGTCGGGGCTTTCCTTAATAATGCTGTCAAGTCTTGCATATCCGTAGCTTTTCTTTGTTTTCATAACCTTTGCTGTGACTTTATCTCCGATAACAGTATCTTTTATAAACCATGTGAAGGCATCGGTTTTTCCGATGCCTTCGCCATTTTCTCCAAAGTCTGTTATATCAACTGTTATCATTTCACCTTTTTTGTAACTTGCCGTATTATCAGTTTTCATATATCTCCATTACTAAACTTATAAGACTGTTTTGATAATCAGTCTACGTTCTCGACTTTATATTATACACTTGTCTTTCTGTAATTGCTCTCAAGTAACTTATTATAACCGAGCCATCCTGTAGCTCCGTCCTGTCCCTGTGCCAACAGCTCAATAAATGTCTCCATCTTTGCATCCGCATTATCCGCCAGATTAAGTGCCAAAGCTTCTATAAGCGCAGGTTTTTTAGGTGAGCCATATTCAAGCTCTCCGTGATGAGCCAGTATACAATGTATCAGCTCGTTTGAAAGCTTCTTCGGGAATCCCGGAATCTTATCAATTTGAGTTTTTAATATCTCAACACCTATTACAATATGTCCCACCAGCTGACCTTCATCAGTATAATCATTTGCCGGGAATGCCGACAACTCTCTGGTCTTTCCTATATCATGGCAAAGTGCGGATGTGATAAGAAGATCATGATTTAACGACTCATAATTATCACAAAAATATTCGCAAAGCTTCACCACTCCCAAGGTATGCTCAAGTAATCCTCCAAGAAATCCGTGATGTACGGTCTTGGCTGCCGATGATGCTTTAAATGTAGATTGAAATTCAAAGTCCTCTATAAAAATAGCGGTCAAAAGCTTATTCAAGAAAGGATTTTTCACTGATTTTATCTTTTCTTTTAACTCCACAAACATTTTTTCAATATCTTTTTTAGATACAGGCACATAATCTGATGCTGTATATTCCTTTGCATCAGCCTCTCTTATTCTTGCAACCTTAAGCTGCAATGTGTTGTTAAAAGATGTAACTTCAGCGTCAACCACTACAAAGGTCATAGCATCTACATCAGAGATACCCGGAGAATAAAGATCCCATATCTTTGCGTCAATGCTTCCTGTCTTGTCTTGCAAACTGAGGCTGGCATATTCCTTACCTGTCTTGGATACTGCAATAGTTTTGGATTTACACAGATAAACATCTGAAATATGCATTCCTTCTTTTAAGCTTTCAATAAATTTCATTTTCTACCCTTCTAGCTCCTGGCACCAATAGTTGTCTCAAAATTCAATTCTGTAAATCCGTCTTTGCCTGAACGATTCACCTTGATATTTACTACTTGGTTCGGTTTTAGCTTTTCCATTATATTTTTAAACCCTGTTATGGAGTTTACTTCCTCACTGCCAATCATGGAAATTATATCCCCTGATTGTATCCCTATATTATAGGCCGGTGAATCTGCCCTGACTTCTGAGACATAGATACCGCTTGGCATACCCTCAGGCGCTTTGTCCTTGTCTATATCAAGTGCACGAACTCCCAAGTATGCAGAGCCTACACCATTTGTCATATTTTCAATCATCACCTTCAAATCGGATATACCATATGCCATTGATATGGATGAACTGTCATCAAGATTGGAAACCACACCTACCAGATTCCCTGATGTATCTATCAAAAATGTCCCTATGCTGTCCAAATGTTTGTCACAGTATATTACCCTTCCGTATCCGTCAAAAAAACTTGCATTCTTGTCAATTGCGGTTATATTACCGATATCGATACTTCTTGATACTCCCACCGGACTGCCTACCGCCAATATAAAAGCACCTTTTTTCAGCTGATATGAATTACCCAGTACAACAGGCTCAATGCTTTTTATCTTTTCTTCCATTGAAGAAATATCTACAGAGAGTATCATTAAATTTGTCAGCTGATCGCTTCCGATTACTGTAGCTTCCTGATTACTGCCGTCATAAAAACCGACTTTTATTCCACCCTCTTTTTCCATATTTGGAGCCAAAACAATAAGGCTGTCACCCGACTTTGCTATTATGATTCCCGAACAACTGCTTTCATTTTGCAATGTATTGTTGAACCAGTCAGTGTCTGTAGTGACGGCACTTATTTTTACAATAGTATTATCTTTTTCTTCTGCAACCTTACTCAGGCTCTCATACATCTGCACCAGATTCTTTTCGTTCAAATCAATACTTTCTATAGCAGATGCAACTATGTCTTCCACCTGTTCTGAAGATTCCGCTTCCTCACTACTCTCAACTGTAGTTTCTTCCTTCGGAATTTCGATAGTGGTCTTTGTCTTTTTGCTAAGTATGTTTTTGTTTATAATATGTGATGTCAATGCCATACTTGGTCCTGCAACCATTCCAAAAACAATAGCAAGGCAAGCCGCTGAGACAGCCTTTTTATTACGCTCTTTTTTATCCTCTATAATTGTCTGCTTTATAAAAGGATTTTTCTCATCAGGCTCATGTTCTTTTTTTGTATTTGGCATAAAAACCCTCTGCTTTCAGGATGTATTACATAATACCTCGCTCTCCCTAAGAAAGATTATAATGGTTTAAGGTCGATTTATCAAGCAAATGTAATATAGATTTAACACAAAATACATATCTGAATCAATATAATTATAAACTTTATAATCGCTTCTGTGTTTCTCTCTTTAGAATATAATAAAGTCCAGCCGCTACCGGTACTGCAACGAGTACACCGAATATTCCTCCGATGCTTCCGCCAAGTGAAACGGCAACAATAACCCACATGCCCGGAAGTCCTACAGAGCTTCCCACAACTCTCGGATATATTATATTGTTTTCAAATTGTTGTACCAATGTGTGAACTATTATAAATATTATCATGCTCTGTACAGATTTTGTAAGTATCATCAAAGCGCCGATAAAGAGTCCTGCATATGCACCGATAACCGGTATAAGTGCGGTCACACCAACAAGAATGGAGATAGATGAAGCATACGGTAATCTTGCTATAAACATAACTATATATAACAATACCCCAAGTATTATCGCCTCTTTTACCTGACTGACAAAATACTTCTTAAAACTGTTATTAAATATACTAAGAATGTCAATGATAAAGTCTCTTTTTGAAGGAATGAATGCTTTAAGAAGCTTATCTCCCTGTACTCCCAGCTTTTCCTTATCAACAAGTATATATATTGCAAAAACAATTGCCATAAATAAAGAAAATATCGTATTAAAAAATCCCGATATTCCGCTTAATACTCCGCTCAGTACATTTCCCACACCTGACATTACTTCTTTAATCAGCCTTGTCATATAGCCGGCAATATCTATATTATTGGTATCAATATTAAACATTTTTAAAATATTGTTTATTTGCTCATTATTACTTATATCAACTATCAACCGTTTTAAATCACTTGGATTGGTGTACATTATAGAAAATGATATTTTTACAAGCTGTGGAATAATTATTCCAAGAAGCAGTACTATCACAAGCATAAAGGTAAATATTGACAAGACTATTGATACCATTCTTATGATTTTTTTGTTATGAAATTTTTTCAAGAGTAAATCTTCATATGCATCCATAAGAATATTTATAATATATGCCATTATGGCACCTACCACGAACGGCATCAATGCTTTGGTTATATTTTTTACATAGCCTTCTACAACATTAAAATATCTTACTATCGCATATATTATAATTGTAAAAATCATAATATATGCGATATATTTCCTCTTTATACCGTTCACAATATTACCTTTCTGTCATTTTGCAAAGCGCTATCTTATCCAACTCATCGCTGATAAATGCATGTTCGTCAAAGATATCCAACACTCTAAACTTTGAGTATCCTCTTGGCAATGTGATATCCAAAAGTTCCAAATCGGAAAGTCTTAGTAGTTTTTGTTTACCCTTCCATTCATCTGTTTTAAAAATAGGGGACAATATCAGATATTTCTTATCTGCACTGAATTTTCCTCTGACACCACGCTTACCCTGTAGTTTATCCAGTCTTTCAGCTCCCCAAATTTTCTTTTTATAAACTCCGTCTTTGGTTATTTCCACATACCAATAATACTTATAAGTACTGAGACCTGCCGGGTTTACAATATCCGACTCTAAGAATACATATATTGCATCATCCTTTATCATCATACTTCCGATTTGAGGATAGTTATATTTAAAATCCATCTTATAATAAAGCCCGTCCGCCTCAGACAATGAGTCAAAAAATCTTTTCATTGTATTTTCTGTTGTAAATACCGGCTGTAATATATCTTCAAATTTTATAGTATTTTTGTCTTTATCATATTTAAAAAATGTAAAGCTGTTGGCAGCCATCGCCTCCACGCTTACACGACAAATAACAGGATAATTTTCGCTCTCTCCCAAAGTTGAAATCTCTGTTATATTCTCAGCAATACAAGGGTTTTCTATAATTATAGGAGTAAATACTTCGCTGTCCGCTTCAATTTTTACGGCCTTATCTTTACTGACTAAAATTATGCCGTCATCCGTATTAAGCAGAAGGTTGGCACTTCTATCCTCAGTATTTATGGGAATAAACTTATATTCATTATTCTTTAACCATAAAACACCCTTATTTTTCTCGCTGTCAATACAATAAATAACAAACTCATCCTTCGCTCTTGCAAAATGATTCTTTGCATATATCGGTGCAAACTTATATGATACCTCAAAAAGGGTTATACCCTCTATATGCCGGTCCATGAGCTTTTCCAATTTTATTCCCATAAATATTTAAATCTCCACTATTCTGTCTGCAAAGTCTTTTGCTTCATTTATATCATGTGTTACGAATACCACACTACTTTTACAAGTATACTCTTTTATAACACTCATTGCCACCGCTTTTGTCTTTTCATCCAGTCCCTTTAGGGCCTCATCAAATATATAAAGCCCGGCATCTCTTACAAGACATCTGGCAAGTGCAACTCTTCTTTTCTGGCCTCCACTCATGGTATTTACCGTTTTTGTACCGTCTATTCCAAGTTTTCTTAATATTTCATTTGAGCGTTCTTTATCGGCACTCATAAGGCATACATTTGAAATCGCACTGAAATCTTCGCTGAGTCTGTCTTCCTGAAACACTGCAGATATCTCATTTGGAATTTCCGTCTCACCACTGTCCGGCAGTTCAAAACCCGTTATAATATTTAAGACAGTGGTCTTTCCCTTTCCGGACTTACCCATCAGCGCAATATGTTCACCTTCATCTATTTCAAGATTAAAGTCTTTTAAAACTTCCGTCTCTCCAAAACTTTTGCATATATTTTTTAAAAACATCAATACACCTTCTTTATCAACCTGAAGAACCTTTTTGCAATAAATACCAACGCTCTTTCAAATATTGCACTGCAAAGTATCACCATAAATGTTATGACAAATACCTTTGAAGTTTCAAGATATATCTTTGCATCAAACAGGAAATATCCCAAAGTATTCTTCGGTCTGCCTATTACTTCAGCTGCAATACCCGATTTAAAGGCAATTCCCATTGAAGCCACACTTGATGATATTAAAAATGACTCCAGTGCCGGTAAGTATATGTATATAAATTTTGCCTTTTTTCCAAGTTTAAATATCTTTGCCATTTGAAGCATCTTAATGTCTACCGACTTTAGTCCTTCCAATGTATTCGCATAAAATATAGGCATTACAATGAAAAAGCATACAAGTACTGAAAGTGCCTCACTTCCAAGCCCTATAAGTATTATAATTACAAAGGATGCAACAGGTACCGATCGTATAACCGTAATATATGGTGAAATATATATCTCAAACAGTTTAAATCTATATGAGAGTGTTGCCAGAAGTATTCCCGCTCCGGCACCTGATAAAAATCCCAAAAGTATTTTAAATATACTTTTCCACATACCTTTCCAAAATACATTGCTAAGTCCAAGCTCAAACAATGCCTTTGCCACTTCTAAAGGTGAAGAAAGTAAAAATGATCTGTTCAAAATCATTGCAATTATTTGCCAAAACAGCAGTGCAAGAAGCACTGCTGTGATTTTATGTGTTTTATTTTTATTCATAGACTATTTTCCGGTATAGTAGAACTCTTCTCCCGGCAATGCACCGCCTACCGACTTAGGATTTAAATTAAACAATGTCATCAAATAGTCCTCTGTAGCGCTCTTCATATCTTCACCTGTGATAGAAACAAGGTTGCAATACGGTATTGCCTTAGCTGCGATAGGTGCTTTTATAATATCATTTGCCTCTACAAGCTTTGATGCCTCGTCCACATTTTCATTGATCCATTTTACCGAATCTGTGTAGTTAGATATAAACTCATCTACAAGTTCTTTATTCGATTCAAGAAAATCATTTCTTACAAACAGTCCTGCTGTAATAAG
Source organism: Lachnoanaerobaculum sp. MSX33 (assembly GCF_000512995.1). NCBI lineage: Bacteria > Bacillati > Bacillota > Clostridia > Lachnospirales > Lachnospiraceae > Lachnoanaerobaculum > Lachnoanaerobaculum sp. MSX33. Next base: position 40,519 of record NZ_AZXX01000089.1, read on the forward strand.
TTTTCCACCTGTTCCAAGCGCATCCCACTCCTTTGTAAGATCCAAAACGGTATTCAAGTTCTGTACTTTTGTCTGAGCTACAGTTACAAATGGCTGTGGCAACATAACTACCGCATTGTCTGCATTTTCAACAGCTGCAAGAACTTCATCAGCAGATGATTTCCAGTCCATAGTCACATCGGTATTTATATCAAGTCCATGTCCTGATAAGATATAGCTGAGTGAATACTCAGGTGTTGCACCCTGACCATGTGCTATTATTGTCTTACCCTTTAAGTCCTCAACGCTCTTTATACTCTGATCTCCTTTTTCAAGTATATAAAGTATACCGAGAGTGCTGATATCAAGCATAGTAACTTTTCCGTCAGAATTATTGAAAAGTACCGAACCCATATTTACAGGCAATGCCGCAATATCAACTTCTCCGTTTAAGAGCTTCGGTGCCATCACATCAGGTGCAGTCTCCATATCAAAATCGACACTGTATGCAAGACTTCCCTTGTTTGCATCATCTATGAGTTTTACAAGTCCGATACTTGTAGGTCCTTTTAATCCACCGAGCTTTATGGTTCCAAGACTCTCTTCATTTGCACCTGCAGTACTTGTTTGTGTACTCTCTGCTGCAGTGCTCTCCGCTCCTGAAGTACTCTCATTTACATTTGTCTTCGCACAACCTGACAATGCCAACAATGCGCATGCCATTACAGCTAATATTCTTTTTTTCACTACTACCTCCAAAATATATTTATTATGAGCAAAACATATTTTTCCTCTTATAAAAAAGAGCAAAACCATAAGGTTTTACTCTCTTATTTTAATTAATTTCTATAGAAATATCAATGCATTAATTCTGAATGTTGTCGACACCTTCCTTGATATCTTCCTTTACATCCTCTACCTTGTCTTCAACAGCTTCCTTAGCTTCATTAAATGTATCTACAGCCTGATCCTTTACTTCCTCAGCCTTTTCAGCTACATCTTCAGCCTTTTCGGCTACAGCATCTTTTACTTCTTCTGCTTTTTCAGCTACGGCATCTTTTACTTCTTCCGCCTTCTTGCCTACAGTATTCTTTACTTTTTCAATTTCCTCATTAAGCTTGTCTATATTGAGGAAATGCTCCTTAATAGCCTCGCAGAATCCCTTTATCTCCTCAGGTACTTCCTCGCCCTTTGCAAATTTTTCTATAAGAGTCTCACTGATTTTCTTCTTTTCCTTTTCAATTTCAACTCTCTCTGCTGAAATCTTTGAATTAAGCTTGCTTATCTCTAAAGCGTCATTTGTCTTATCGCTAACCTGTTTAGCAAGGTCACCTGCAGCTGCACTCAAGTTCTTTGCAACATCACCTAATTGATCAAAAAATCCCATTATCATATCCTCCTTAATATATACAATCCTTCATTGAACTGTTAACCCGAATCAAATCTGATTTAGTCAATTATATCAAATACAGACAATTTTGCAATTTATTTTATCTTAATATTTATTATGTTTTTGATACATTTTAAGTATTACTCTATAGCAATATTTCCGGATAGTGCCTGCATATATGTATTGTAATCCGTCTTAAGTTGAAGCCTTGCACTCTCCAATTCCGCTTGCTTTTGTAGAACCGAAAGCTTTCCTCCAAGATACTGTGCAGTTGAGAGCATGCCAAGTCTTCTTTGTGTATCCAATGCATTTCCGGTAGCGTTGGCCGCTTCTACTCCCGCATTTGCCGCTGCAAGATTACTTTTATCTGTTATTATATTATTATAAAGTTCATTTATATTTGCTCTTAACATATCTTCATCCTGATTTGACTGATACAGCTTTGCTTCCACAAATGAACTTGACTTTGAAGATGTATTATGTCTGTTCTTTATAAGTGTTGCATTGTTTCCAATGGCTGTATTTATATCCACACTTGGATTTAGCTTATTTATATCGTCATCACTTACATCAGGTATATCCGCAACGGTGACGACAGCATCAGGAGACCAACCGCACATAGTTATAATAGTACGATAAAGCTTATCCTTATTAGCCTTCAGATTCAAAAGATTTGCTCTTGCATTTGTCAGGTCGCTTTGAGCCTTTATAATGTCCGCATTGGTTGACAATCCCAAACTTCCTGTCTGGTTTGTGACTCTTAGCACTTCTTCATACATCTTTATCATACTGTCAAGTATCTTTTCCTGATTTTCTATATTTTTATATCCGATCATAAGTGCTCTTACACCTGCCACAACCTGATCCTGTGCATTTCTTATAGGTGCATTGGTACTTGTCACCTGCCTTGACAGTTTATCCTTTGCAATGCTCATTGCCTGTATACTCATACCGAGGCCCTTGCCCTGTGCCTTATATAGCATTGTATTTACAATATCACCGTCGTTCATAGCCACAGTCGCATTACCGCTCATCTCTCTTTTTGCCGCTTTGAGTGTATCCAGTGCCGTACTCAAGCTGTCTACATTTTCATTAAACTTACTCCAAGCTGATGATATGTTTACATTGAAGTTTTTTACCAAATCTTCTATTTCTCCATACTCCAAAGTATTATCCATAAGTTTATTCCAGGTCTCTTCACTGTATCCGTTAAGTTGTGCCTGTGTCTTTCCTACATCTGACGGATTCTTTGGAGAAGTAACATATGCATATGATGTTACAGGTGCGGCAAGTGCCATACAAAGAGACAAAGCTATTATTTTGTTTTTCATTTATAAGCCTCCTTATGATGTTGATGCAAGCCCTTTTAGTGCCCAATCATAGTTTGCTATTGCCTGATTTATGGCATATCTGCTCTGCTCCAACGCTCTTTTTGCATTCTCCGTTGTTACCCTTTGTGTATCAAGTTCAAGCTTACTTATCATTCCAAGTGAAAATCTCTGATTTGCAGTAGCCAGATTAGCCTCTTGAAGATTTGCAAAACTGTTTGCATAGTTATAGCTTTCCTTTGCAGCTGCTATATTTTGTGCCGCCACTGTAAGAACTGTTGATATATTTTTCTTATTATCTTCTATAGTCAGCTTCAAACTTTGCTTGTCGGAGTCTGCACTTGCATTTTCCAATTTCTTTTCATTTATTCTCAGTGTGTAATTATTTTCCAATGCTTTTTGTAAATCAGCACTCGGATCAAATACTCTGTTCATATCGGGAGCCGGTATATCTCCTACATTTGGCGTGGCATTATAGCTCCATCCTGTCATTACCTGCAATTTCTTAAGTACCGTATTGTTATCTGATATCGCCTTAGCCAAAGCATTCTGTGCATTGAGTACCTTTTCTTTAGCACTTAATACATCTATATTTGTACCCGTTCCGGCATTTAACTTTGCATTTGCCATATTCAATGAAATATTTGCAAGTTCAAGATTACCCTTAGCCACATCTATTGCTACTTGACCCGATTTATATGAAATCATATTTGTAACAGCGCTCTGTGCCAAAGTCTTTTCCGCCTGCTCATATCCAAGTCTTATAATATTTGCATCTTCAAGTGTGGAATCCGCACTTGATAAAAGATTTTGTGCCGTTGCTCTTGCAGTCGCTACGCTTGAAAGCTTTGCTATATATGTCGGATCGCTTGGATCAGGGTCATCCAAATTATTTAAAATTTCTTCTGCATTTTCTCTGTACTTATCAGACACTTCAGTATTTGTTCTTCCGTAGTTTCTTTTAAACTTTGCTAAAGCCACTTCATTTGAACGCACTGTAGCATTGTACTCAGCTATCAAATCTTCTATCTCGCCGTACTCAAGATTATTGTCTTCAAGTGCAGCCCACTCTTCATTACTTCTGTTAAATCTTGGAGTCCTTGCAAATACGGTTGTAGTCATAAGCATACTGCCTGAAAGTGCAAGGGCTATTATTTTTCTGCCTTTTTTATTCATATTCACCTCTTTCACAATATAATAAATCTATAATAGCTTTGTTAAATACATCTCTATATTTAATTTTACAATAATTTTATTATTCAAATCTTACTTTTATATTCAATTTATATTTCTATTTGCTCAAGCTTTCCATACGGTTAAGGTAAGCCCCCCGGTCAGCATACTGACTTTAATTATTTAATTGCATTTATCTTTCAGTCAATATCCAATCCAGCTTCTAAATGATTTCCTGTAAGCTTTTTACCTGCCTTATCAAGCATTTTATAAAGAGTAGGCAAAAGCAGCAGTGCAAGAAGCGTTGAAGCTATCAAACCTCCTACATTTACAAGTGCAAGTCCCTGGAGCATATCCGTTCCATAGCCGAGAGCCATCGGAAGCATAGATATAATTGTTGTAAGGGTGGTCAAAAGTATAGGTCTTATTCTTGTCGCTCCCGCTTCCACAAGGGCATCATCAAGAGGCATCTCCACCTTATACTGATTTACCGTATCCACATATAAAATACCGTTATTTACAACGGTACCCACCATCATCAAAAATCCGATCATTGACATCATGCTTATCGGTACATCAAATAACCAAAGGAGTCCGAATGCTCCTATCAATGAAAACGGTATGGTAAACATTACCATCAGTGAAAATCTAGGTGATTCAAACTGCATTGCCATTACTATAAATATTAAAAATATGGCTGTAAGTAATGCATTAAGCAGTGATGTCATCTCATCACTCATCATATCATTATATGCATTGGTGGCTCTTTCCACTCCGTTTGGAAGCCCCACACTGTCCACAAAGGCATCAGCCTCACTATTGGCATCTCCCTTATATCCTGCCACCTTATCCGCTGTAATGGAAACCTGGTATTTTTTATCCGATCTTGTAATAGTAACCGCACTGTCCTCAAATGACACTGTAGCAAGATCTGAAAGCGGAGTTTTAGTTCCTGTAACACCTGTTATCAGTATATTTTCTATTTCATTGATGGTGTCATAGCTTTCATCCGGATAATTCATTTTTACAGTAATCGTAGAATCTCCTGAGGAATATTTCATTACCTCCGTATCCGTAAGATTTTGATATACAATACCTGCAACACTTCCCGGAGTCATTCCTATCGCCTCAGCCTGTACAGGATCCACATTTATCTTAACAATCGGTGCCGCATTTTCCGCACTTGAATGTACATTTAATAAATAATTTAATGAATGCATTTTATCTACTATTTCATTTGCGGTCTTTCTTACCAGATTATAATCGGTACTTTGAAGATTGATTTCCACAGCACGGTTTGATACTCCGCTTGAACTGTTAGACTGATTCTTTACGGATATTGAAGTATCAGGGATTTTTGTCAGCACAGGCTGCCACTCCTGTATTACATTTTTGGTTTTTCTGCTGCGTTTCTTTTTCAAATATGCAGTTATTGAAATACCGGTTTTTTCTGAAAACATTTCAGAATTTCCAAAGGTCATCTGATAATTTTCCACATCCGGATCCGCCGCCACAAAATCTTCTATCTGCTTTGCAATTCTATCCACATCCTTGATATTAAGTCCCGGAGCTACGGAAATACTTATTGCTATCTGACCGTCATCCGATTCGGGCATCAGCACCATTCCGACATTTCCGGCAAGTATAAAGGATATTACAAGAAGTATTACCGATATTCCGACTACAGTGATTTTTTTCGGTATTATCTTTTTTACCGTATTTCTATAGCCATCCTGTACTTTTAAAAGCACTCTGTTTGCCAATGTATCAGTCTTTTCCACAGGATGAAAAAAGAGATATAGAAGCGGAACTATCATTATTGCGGAGAATAATGATGAAACCATACAAAATACTATGGTGTAACCAAGCTGTGCAAAGAGCTGTCCTGAAAGACCTTTAAGCATTGCAAGAGGAAGGAATACTACACAGGTGGTTATTATAGAACCTGTTATTGAATTTATCACAATACCTGTACCTTCCACGGCGGCATCAAAAAAGTTTTTATCACTTTTTGATCTGAAGCAGCTTTCAAGTACGACTATGGACGCATCCACAATCATACCGATTCCAAGTACCAATGAGCCCATGGATATAAGATTTAGTGAAAAGCCTGCCGCACGCATAAGTGTAAGAGCTACCATAACAGATATCGGTATTGAACTTCCGACTATCAGCGAAGCCTTGATATCTCCAAAAAATATAAACAGAACTATCATTGAGAGTATTACCGCCATTATAAGTGTCTTAAATACATCACTAATGGATTCCTTGATATATTTTGAGCTGTCAAATATCGTAGTAATGGTCAAATCCTTGTTATTTGCCTTCAGCTCCTCTATAACCTTGTTAACCTGCTTTGATACTTCAACCGAAGTGGATGACTGCTGCTTTGTAATAGCCACTGAAACCACCTCTTCACCATTATAACGGCTCAGAGAATTTTTCTCCTCCAAAGCGTCATATACATTTGCCACATCCGATAAATGTATTACATCTCCCGTTTTTAGCGGTATTACAATATTTTTTAATCTGTTGATATCCTTATAGTTGGCACCTATACTTACACTTAGTGATTGCCTTCCATAGTCAACCTTGCCTACAGGTGTGGAAAAATCCGCACTGCTTATTATATTTCCGATATCCGACATAGCTAAATTATACTGTGCAAGCTTTTCGGGTATCAGCTCAATTCTTATATAACTTGACTGCCCTCCTGATATGGAAACACTTCCAACCGAAGACATTTTCTTAAATTCAGGAACAATATTTGTATTCACATAGTCCTGCAAATTGCCGTCCGTACCTCCGGCAATACTTAGCTGTATATCACTTTGAGCATTCATATCTATCTCTATAATATTCGGCTCATGTGCATCCTTTGGCAGGCTTGATTTTACAGAATCCAATACCTTTTTTAAGTTGATATATGCCTTATCCATATTTGTTCCGAACTCATATTGTAAAAGCATGGTAGAGGCATTTTCCATGGAACTTACACTTACAGTCTTTATTCCCGTCAGTGTTGAGACCTCTGACTCTATTTTCTTTGATATAAGTTCATCTATATCTGCCGGAGATGCTCCCGGATATATAGTGGATACAACCATCATCGGCAAACTCATCTCGGGATTAAGCTCCATAGGTGCATTCATAACAGAGCGCAATCCGAAAAACAAAACCGTTATTACTGCAAGAATAAGAGTTACCGGTCTTTTTAATGAAAACCTTGTTAATCCAATCATAAATCCTCCTACTTATTTCCTGCACTTTCTGTTTCTGCATTGCCTACAGTCTCATCAGCACTGCTTTCTGCACCATCATTTTGAGAGAGCATTACCTCGGCTCCGTCATAGAGCTCATTGCTCCATGTAGATATTACTTTATCGGAAGTATTAAGTCCCTCCTTTATCTCTATATAATCACTGTCATAAATTCCCACATTTACATTTTTCTTTACAGCCTTGCCGTCCCTGTATAAATATATATATGCATCATTTCCCGAATACATCACTGCCGAGATGGGGAGAGTCAACACATTATCAGCCTTATTCTTTAAAAGTGTAAGCTTTACTTTCATTCCGCTCTGTAATGCTTCTCCCTCAAGGCTTGCCTTTACATCATAAAGTCCTGTGGAACTTGAGAGCGCATTTGATATTTCGGTTATATTGCCATTGTACTCAGCACCGTTATGTAAAACTTTTATCTGATCGCCTGCTTTTAGATGATTTTGAACATCCACCGTCGCCCCGAACTTTACCTCCATTCCGCTATTGCCTGATATAGTTGCAATAGATGTACTTTGAGCGATCATATCATGTTCTTCCACACCTTTGGTCTCCACCACTCCCGAAATAGGTGCTTTAATACTTGTATATGAAGACTGTAAATCATATTGTGACTTGGCAGCCTCGTAGTTTAATGCTGCGGATGTTGCGGCAGATCTTGCCTGTTCAAGTACCTGTGGGGCAACAGCTCCCGTATCTGCCAGTGCCTGAGTTCTTGAAAGTGCTGTAGCGGTATCATTCATAGTGACCTTTGCCGCATCCATCTGAATTTTCAGCGCTGTAAGTGCATCGGAATTTATTGTTGCCAAAACATCTCCGGCATTTACATTATCACCCACATTAAAATTAACCGAAAGTGCCTCACCTCCGACCTTAGGAAATACCGATACGCTTTGAGTAGGAGCGATTGTTCCTATCTGCTCCGTATATATTACTATATTCCTTCTTTCAGGCTCCACTGTCATAACCCCCGGTCTGGTATCTGTTACTACCTCCACCTTCTTTGAACCGACAAATCTATATACTGTAAAAGCCACTGCCGCAACAACTATTACAGCTATCACTATTCTCCCTATCTTCATATATTTCTCCATTCTATATATTATTTATGATGTTTATCTGACCGAACTGTTAAAATAATAAATTATACTTGTATTATACTACTTTTCAATTTGATGTTTAATACTATATTATTTTTTGCTTTATTATGTTTTTTTGCTATATTTATATAAATATAGCAAAACTCCAATTCTAAACAAAATATCAAATGATAAATGCTTTACTTTTTAATAATTTTATATATAAAAGCATACTGCATGATAATACTACATATAATTTATAACGATGATACCACATAGTACTTTATAATGTAAGGTACTATGTGGTATTCTTTCTTTTTGCAATTACAAAATTCCGCTACGGATTTTATACTGAATCTTTCTTTGGCAAATCCATATCCAAATTTCCAAAGAAAAGGTGACATGCAAAATGTCAATCAATTTGCATGTCACTGCCATAATCTTACATACACATAAAAAATAGCTGTATTTAAAACAGCTATATTAAAGTCATACATCAATTACTATCTTCCTGCAAACTCTGCAGAGATAGGCGGTACAACATATTTCACCCCAAACAGAAGCGAGCTTTACATCCTTTTTATCAAAGTTGAACATATAATTTAGACTGCTTCTGTTTTCATATTCACTCTTCCACTTAAGCGAATATCTTCCGCCGTAAGGTATACTCCCCTTTTCCATTGCTCTGCCGCAATAAGGGCATTTCATATAATAACTTCCCATAATCCCCCTTTCATAATAATCTGATAAATATATGATATATTATACCGGTAGTCAGTTGTCTTATATAAATCCTTCTTACTGTTAAATATCTATTATTATTATTTTGCACTCTCTGCAAAGATAGGCTATGCACTTCTTCTCATCCCATATTGTGGGATAATACTTACTCGTTAATTCTATTACCTTATCTTCACCTTCCTGAGACAAGAAGTATAATAACTCCTCATACCATTTACCTTTTTTGCGTTCAGGAATCCACTTGATATCATGAGGTGACTCCCCTTCACCTCTGGGAATTTCTCCCCTTTCCATAATCTTTCCACAGTATGGACATCTTTTATTAAACTTTTCCATATAACCTCCATTTATTTAAATTTTCAGTACTCAATTGTTTTTCACAAAGCCGGAAAAAATTTTTGACCGGTGTTATGCTTACACTTTATTTACCCGGATTTGTAAATAAAAATTTAGTAAGTAAAGCACAAAGGGCATATACTCACCCTAAAGCAAGTATACACCCTTTTATTAAAATAATATAGAAGGTAACAATTTTACATCAAGCTTAAGAATAATTCTTTAATATCCTCAAGCTTTGGATCTCTTGGATTGCCCGGTCTGCAGGCATCATCCATTGCTGACTGTGACAAGAAGTCTACATCCTCAGGTTTTACTATTTCTTTCAAATCTTTTGGAATGCCTACATCTTCAGAAAGCTTCTTTACCGCATCAACGGCTGCCTTTTTGTACTCCGCTTCGCTCATATTCTCTGTGCCTTCTACGCCCATAGCCTTAGCCACATCTCTGAGCTTCTCACCAACCGCATCAGCGTTATATTCCATAACTGTCGGAAGAATAATAGCGTTTGCTACACCATGAGGTGTATCATACAATGCACCAAGACCATGTGCCATTGAATGAACTATTCCAAGTCCACAGTTAGAAAATCCCATTCCGGTCAGATACTGTCCGATAGCCATTCCTTCTCTTCCCTCTGCAGTGTTTTCTACTGCACCGCGAAGTGATTTTGCAATAAGCTCGATAGCCTTTAAGTTGAACATATCTGTAATAATGTTAGCACCCTTTGTAGTATATCCTTCGATAGCATGTGTAAGTGCATCCATACCTGTTGAAGCTGTAAGTCCTTTTGGCATACTTGACATCATATCAGGATCTACGAATGCTACTACTGGAATATCATGTGGATCTACACACACAAATTTTCTCTTCTTCTCTACATCTGTGATAACATAGTTTATAGTAACTTCTGCCGCTGTACCTGCTGTTGTAGGTACTGCAAATATAGGAACACATGGGTTCTTTGTAGGTGAAAGTCCCTCAAGACTTCTCACATCTTCAAACTCAGGGTTTGCAATAATTATTCCGACAGCCTTAGAGGTATCCATAGATGAACCGCCACCGATAGCTATTATATAATCTGCACCTGATTTTTTGAAAGCCGCTACTCCGCTTTGAACATTTTCAATTGTCGGGTTTGCTTTTATATCAGAATAAATCTCATACTCAAGACCCTCTTTATCAAGTAAATCAGTAACCTTTTTTGTTACATTGAACTTAATCAAATCCGGATCTGAACAAACAAAAGCTTTCTTGAAACCTCTAAGCTTTGCTTCTTCTGTAATGCTTAAAATAGCACCCTGTCCATGATATGATGTTTCATTTAATATGATTCTGTTAGCCATAATGAATCCCCCTAATTATCTGTCACTTACTGACCAAAATTATACAACACCCTTTTGCAACATTATATTGCCATAGAGTGCCTTCTCAGATGTCGCAATAATCAAATATGCTTTTCTTGCTTCATCGTAAAATTTAAATCTTTCGATGCTTCCGATAGCATCTTTTCTTGTATCATATTTTGATACGATTTCTTTGAACTCGTCCCAAATAGGAGTCGCTACCGTATCTCCCGGTACTTTTTCCATAATGCTGACCGGGTGCGGATCATATGTGTCAAGCGGAAAGAGCTTTAATATAGCATCCAATATCTCACATACACCATGACCGTCCATTCTTATGATATGGGCATTCTTCCCCACACTATGTGTGGGGAAATTGCCGTCTGCAATTACAAGTCTGTCAGAATGACCCATTTCACAAAGGTATTTTAAAAGTTCCGGTGATATTATCTCGGGTATACCTTTTAACATATTTACCTCTTATTCATATAAACATGGAGCAATCTTTGGATCTTCCATGTTGTCCTTTGTGTACCATAAAGCACCTGTATCAACATCTGATACGCTCTCGCCGTTTGCCGCCTTAACTGCAAGCTCAACTGCCTTATAACCGATTTGTACAGGATCCTGTGTTACGCTACCTGCAAATAAACCGTCTTTGATTGCCTGAAGCTGCTTCTTACCTGCGTCAAATCCAACTGCAACAACTTTGCCTTCGCCGATCTTATCAAGACCTTCGTTAGCTGTAATGATTGCGTTTGCTGCGAACTCGTTTGAACCGTAGATTGCGATAAGGTCTGACTTCTCTAAAATAGCTGATGCAACAGCTGCACCGTCTGCATCCTTAACTTCTGCAGGTATACCTACATCGATAACAACAGGAGCGCCTGCCTTCTCTTTCTTTAAGCTGTCATGTCCTTCAACTGAAACTTTGTCTTCTCCAACAAGCTTTGTCATCTCTTCAACGAAGCCCTTTGTTCTCTCAACGATTGACTGTGAGTTTGACTCCTGAGCAACAACACCGATTCTAACTGTACCTGAAGCACCGTCAATCTTGTCCTTGATAAGCTCATATGTCTCTTTTGCTGCCAACTGTCCTGCTACAAGATTGTTTGTAGATGCATTAGCCTTGATAGCTCCTTCCGGTGCATCCGGAACACCTGAGTCAAATCCGATAATCGGAATACCTGCATCCATTGCTGTCTGGATTGAACCCAAGCTTGCCTGTGTATCAAGTGCCGCAAAGCAGATAGCTGTAGGCTTTTGTGCTATAGCTGCATCTAAATACTCGATCTGCTGTGCAATAGCTGACTCATTATCAGGACCCTGGAATGATACTTCAACTCCTAAATCTGTTCCTGCCTGCATTGCACCCTTCTCAACTGCCTTCCAGAACTGATGCTGGAATCCCTTAGCGATAACGTTGATCTTCTTTCCGTCAGCGCTTGCTTCCGCCTTTGTCTCCTCAGACTTTGATCCGTCTGCCTGTGCTGCTGTTGTCTTCTCAGCCTCACTTGAACTACTGCTTGATCCGCCACATGCCGCTAATGACATTGCCATCAAACTTGCTACTGCAACTGCTAAAAATCTCTTCTTCATAATTTCCTCCTTAATTAACCCTTTCTTTTTCTATTTAAGATATCCATATACACAGCGAATACTAATATGATTCCTGTGATGAAGAGCTGATAATGTGACTGTACTCCGATGTATGGGAAACCGATCTTAAGTACTGTCATGATAAACACACCTATAATTGTTCCAACGATTGAACCGACACCACCTGAAAGTGATGTACCACCTATAACTACTCCCGCGATAGCATCAAGCTCAAATCCGTTACCTGTATTTGGCTGTGCTGTTGAGAATACCGCTACATATGCAAGTCCTGCAAGTGCTGCGAACACACCTGAGAATACATAAGCAAGTGTCTCATATTTTTTTACATCAATACCGGAAAGTCTTGTAGCTTCCTTGTTTGAACCTATTGAAAGAATATATCTTCCAAGTCTTGTCTTGTTAAGCACTACTGCCATTACTACTGCACATACTGCCAAAAGTATAAATCCTGTAGGGAAATTCTTTGGAAGGATGCCGCCATCCTTTGTTACCATGAATATCTCTCTAAACCAAGCACCTGCACTGCTTCCCTGCGGGAATGATATTGTCTTTGTCTTTGATACGATTGAGCCCAAGCCTCTTGATACCATCATGGTTCCGAGTGTAGCGATAAATGCCGGCAACTCAAAATGTGATACCAAAATACCGTTTATAAGTCCGAATACGGCTCCAACCAAGAGCATTATCAATATAACAACAAACATCGGTGTACCTTTTTCCATAAAGGTTCCGCCTATAAGTGCAGAGCATATAGCAACTGTACCTATTGAAAGGTCGATACCGCCTGTAGCAATAACGAAAGTAACTCCGATTGCCATAAATGCTACATAGTAAGCAGACTTTGAAATGTTTGTAAATGTTGTAGCTTGTAAGAACTTATCTGTTAACAGTGAAAACACTATACATATTACTACCAGCGCGGCGATAACCACTGCCTGCTGATTTGAAAAAATCTTTTTTAGGTTCATTATTTTGCCCCCTGTCTATTTGTTGCACATGTCATGATTCCCTCCTGACTGGCCTCAGAAATGTCAAGACAACCTGTTATTCTGCCTTCACACATTACTACGACTCTGTCGCTCATTCTGAGTACTTCCGGCAATTCCGATGAAATCATTATTATGGATTTGCCTTCTTTAACCAATCTTTCCATCAAATCATATATTTCACTCTTTGCACCTACGTCTATACCTCTTGTAGGTTCGTCAAATATCAATATTTCAGAATCCTTTACCAACCACTTCGCTATAACGACCTTCTGCTGGTTTCCACCTGAAAGTTTCTTTATAATCTGTGTAACACTTGGTGTTTTGGTTCTTAATTCCTGAACATATTTTTCACTGACACTTTTTGACTTTGACCCGTCTATAAACAGTCCTTTTGTGAATTTTTCAAGTGAAGACAGGCAGGTGTTCTCTTCTACAGACTTATCTACCAAAAGTCCATATCTCTTTCTGTCTTCTGACAGATAACCGATACCTGCATTTACGGCATCCTTTGTGGATTTTATACTTACTTCCTTACCGTGAATATATATCTTACCGGAATCCATCGGGTCCGCACCGAAGATAAGTCTTGCAACTTCCGTTCTTCCTGCACCCATAAGTCCTGAGAAACCGAGTATCTCACCCTTTCTCAGCTCAAAGGAAACATTCTTTACGTACTTTCCTCTGTTCAGATTTTCACATCTGAGTACAACTTCCGCATCCGCACTTACATCAGATTTGGTCTTTGGTTCCATAAAGACTGTTCTTCCGACCATCATCTTAATAATGTCGTCTTTTGTACATTCCTTTGTTACCAAAGTACCTACGTATTCTCCGTCTCTCATAACAATAACCTTGTCCGAGATGACATTAATTTCGTCCATTCTGTGTGAGATATAAATGATTCCTGTACCCTTAGCTCTCAAATCGTTTATAACTTTGAAGAGCTCTTCTATTTCGGAATCTGTAAGCGCTGCTGTAGGCTCATCAAAAACTATAACCTTTGCATTTGTTGAGATAGCCTTTGCAATCTCCACCATCTGCTGCTTTCCTACAGTAAGACTTCCTATTTTTACATTAGGATTTATATCTACATTAAGCTTTTTAAACAGTTCTCTGGCATCCTCAGCCATCTTTGCATCATCTATAAAGATTCCTTTTTTTCTCTCTTTTCCGATGAAAAGATTCTGTGCCACTGTCAGATCGTTCATCATATTTAATTCCTGATGTACGATTGCAATTCCCGCCTCTTCAGATTCGGATACAGACTTGTACTCTACTTCTTTTCCTTCAAAAGTTACAGTACCCTCATCCTTAGAATATATTCCTGTCAAAATCTTCATAAGAGTTGATTTTCCGGCACCGTTTTCACCCATCAGTGCTACTACTTCACTCTTATTAAGTTCAAGTTCGGCATTTTTTAATGCTGCAACTCCGGAGAAAGATTTCTTTATATTTTTCATTGTGAGTAATGCTGACATAAGATCTCCCTCCTATTTATCTTTAATACTAACCCTCTGACCATATGTCTTGAACTTCTCTGCCATCAGAGTCATTTCTTCGTGAGGTAATATTACCGGCTCACCGATAGCCTTAGCCTTGGTGTAAACTTCGGCACAGTACTCAATTTCTTCTATAATATTGAAAGCGTTAAGCAAATCATTTGCACCTGCAAGGATTCCATGGTTTGCCAAAATAACAGCTTTTCTGTCCTTCATTGCTTCAAAAGCATTCTTTGCAAGCTCAGGGCTTCCGTATGTAGCATACTCGGCCACTCTTACATTCTCACCTGCTACAGCGATCATATAATGAGTTGCCGGAAGTTCCTGTCTGAGACAAGCCATAACGGTTGCATACATTGTATGAGCATGAATAACAGCATCGATATCATCTCTGTATTTATATGGCATTACATGCATTGCCCACTCTGATGAAGGAACTCTGTTTCCCTCTATCACATTTCCGTCAACATCGATGATAACTATGTCCTCAGGCTGTATCTCAAAGAAATCTATTCCTGAAGGAGTGATTGCCACATGTCCGTTCTTTCTGTCAAATATACTCAGGTTACCACCTGTTCCCTTGGTAAGTCCCGCTTTTACAAGTTTCTTTCCGTACTCTATTAAAAGCAGTCTTTCCTTCTCCATCAACATAATATTTTTTCCCCTTTACTATCAAGAGGGCAATACTGCCCTCCTGTATTTAATTTTTACTTATAAAGCGGACCGTAGTAAGCACATGCTCTGTAGTCCTGTCCCTCTAAATCAGCTGTTCCGAATCCGTTAAATGAATGTGGTCTGAATATTCTCTCGTCCTCAATATTGTGGAATGCTACAGGGATTCTAAGCATTGAAGCCAATGTAAGAAGTCTGTCTCCTACATGTCCTTCTACTGTTGCACCGTGGTTTGCACCCCACTTAGCCATAACATTGTATACTGAATCTGCAGCACCTACGCCAATCTTCGGTGCGAACCATGTTGTCGGCCAAGTCTTGCTTGTTCTCTCATCAAGGATTCTATGTACATCATCATCAAGTACACATGTATGTCCTTCTATTACCTGAAGTGTAGGTCCTACACCTTCAACCATATTTACTCTGATCATAGTAACAGGCATTTCTGCTGATGTCTTAAAGTGTGATGAGAAACCGCCGCCTCTGAAGTACTCATAATCGGCTCTGCACCAGTCTGTAGCCTCACAGCATGCCTTAACATCTTCATCTGTAAGGTTCCACCACTCCTTCATTGTTCCGTTACCGTTCTCATCCTTAGCCGCCGCACTTGCGTCAAGACAGCTTGCACCTGAGTTGATAAGGTGGATGATACCGTTCTTAGCATATCCGCTAAGTTCTTTACCGCTGACTCTCTTTACCGCATCCGGTGACCAGTATGTTCTAACGTCTGAGAAGATAGGAGCCTTTCCTGTAGAAAGCCATCCGAACATCATAGCTACACCGTTTAATGTATCATTCTCTGTTGCAAACGGTGTCGGCATCTTCTTACCGTTCCAGTTGAAACCTGAAGCCATAATAGCCTCTGTAAAGTCTGCGTTTGGAAGCCAGTCTGTCCACATTCTCTGTCCCTGGAATCCGCCTGCAATACCGTTTCTTCCAAGTGACTCCTCATGCCATCCCATTTCGGCAAGCTTCGGATTTCCTTCAAGGATATCTCTTACTACCATTGCATGCTTTACGCAGAATTCCCACTGCTCGTCATCCTTAATATATCTTGATTTCTTGATTATCTCAGGGAAGTCCTTACCTGCATTGATATCCATACCCTCTTTGCAGTATTCCTTTACCCATGCAAGAGCTCTTGCAAACTCTTCATGATCATAGATACCAAGTGTAATTCTTCTAAGAACCTCTGTCATATCTACCCATTCGGTTCTCATTCCGAGATACTTCTGTAAGAAGTCTACGTTTACCACACTGCCTGCAATACCCATAGATACTGAACCGATATTTACATATGACTTATTCTTCATTATACCGACAGCAACCGCTCCTCTTGCAAAGTCTAAGATCTTCTTTGCAACGTCTGCTGTGATAGTTGTTTCATCCTTATCCTGAACTTCTGTTCCGTAAATTGAGAATGCAGGAAGTCCTCTCTGTGCATATGCCGCCATAACTGCCGCAAGATAAACAGCACCCGGTCTCTCTGTTCCGTTGAATCCCCAAACAGCTTTGATTGTGTTCGGATTCAAGTCCATTGTCTCTGTTCCGTAGCACCAGCATGGTGTAACTGTAAGTGTTCCCACTACATTCTGATTTGCAAAAAACTCTTCACAAACAGCAGCCTCTGCACCGCCACCGATAGTTGTAGGTGATATTACAACCTCTACCTTTTCTCCATCAGGATATCTAAGGTTGTCCTCTATAAGTTTAGCCGCTCTTTTTGCCATTCCCATTGTCTGTTCTTCAAGTGACTCTCTAACGCCGCCCCATCTGCCGTCGATTGTAGGTCTGATACCTATCTTTGGATGATTCATAATTCCCTCCTTATTATTTTGAATCTATTCTTTTTATCTCACATGATCCTAAGATCAATTCAATACCGCTTTTTAAATCTTTTACTTCATTCAGATGTAATAGTGAAAGAAGAATATTTCCAAGAGCTGAACTCTCGTAAGGTCCCGCCTTTACATCTACCCCCATTTTATTTGCAATCATAGATGTAAGTACGCTTGACTTAGCACCGCCCCCGATCATATGGATCTTCTTGAAATTCTTATTTAAAATCTTTTCAATGTCGGCTTTTACTTCCATATACTTTGCTACCATGCTCTCATAAATAACCGCAAAATAGTCAAAGTCATGTTCAGGAGTATCACCGCCTTGATTTCTTATAAAATTATCAATCTCACTCTTTACATCAATACCCTCTTTTGCAAATATTTCCGCATCCATATCTATGAGTGAAAGTTTCTTATCAAGTTTGTTTACATAATCACTGATATCATCAAATGGAATCTTTTTGCCAAGCTTTGCTTCAAGCTGCGCTTTGTACTTTTCCAACAGATAAAGTCCTGTGATATTTTTGAAAAACATAGGCTTTGAGTCAAATCCCAATTCATTTGTAAGATTGTTCTCATAAGCTTCTTCGTTTATGATACATTTATCCACCACGCTACCTATAAGTGACCATGTTCCACAGCTTAAGAACATACTGTCCTCGTCCAGAAAGCTGTCTGTCATAAGAAGTGCACTTGCAGTATCATGAGTACATACCGGTATCACATCGATTGAAAGTCCCCTTAATGCCTCTATTCCGGAATCTTTTGTATTTCCGACTACTTCTGTAGCTTTTACAATCTCCGGAACCAAACTCTTTTTAAGTTCAAGTTTCTCAAATATAGTGTCTGAAACTTTTCTCTGTCCCATATCATAAAGTCCTGTTGTAGACCAGATAGTTTCTTCTCCTATTTTCTTTCCTGTAAGCATATAGAAAATCAAATCCGGCATCATAAGCATCTTATCCGCTTTTTCATATATATCAGGATTTAACTTCTTTAATGTAAGCAACTGGAATATTGTATTTATGGTCATTATCTGATTTCCGGAATTTTTGAATATTTCAAGCTCACTTATCTTTGCTTTCGCTTCTTCTCTTCCTACAGCATATTTCTCATCTCTATAGGAGAATGGAATGTCTATCAGTTTTCCGTCCTTGTCTATCACTCCGAAGTCAACACCCCATGTATCAATACCGATGCATGATACATCCTTGTTCTCAATGATAGTACTTACTATTTTTTCTAAAATAGCATCAAAGTCCCAATACAATCTTCCGTTTTTATTCTTTATACTATGGGCCATTCTCATAACTTCTTCAGTTACAAGTTTTCCATCCTTAACATATCCGATAATACCTCTGATGGATGTCGCTCCCATATCGAAAGCCAATACTCTTTTCATACTTCACCAACTTTCAATAATAAAATCGGCAATCTTTCGGAGACATGCTATAACCCCCAAAAAATTCCAAAACTTTTTCTTTTTTGTTTTTATTTTCATATCTACGAAACATTGCCGAAAATGTTTTTCAGTGAATACAATATAACACATTTAATAATAAAAATATATATATGGATATATTCTTGAATACTTTTTTTTATTTTATGCTATAATGTTCATGTGTGAATTTTTTTGTTCAAACCTGTCGGCAACTCCGGTATTTGCTTAACGGAAGTTACTGTAAAATAAAAGTAAGAGGATTATTTATGGATTCGAATGGAAGAAAACAACAGATACTTGATGTTTTAAATAAGAGCAACGGTATATCAAGTATAGACGGCTTATGTCATAGAGTTTTTGCTTCACGCTCTACTATAAGAAGAGATTTGATTGCACTGGAAGAAGAAGGTATTGTTAAGAGGTCCCACGGCTATGTATCTGTGATTGTTAAATCAGCCAATGAAAGCCCTATCGGTATGAGAAGGATAGAAAATTTGGATAAAAAACAGATTATTGCAGGCAAGACAGCACCGCTTTTAAAGGACGGTATGGTTATATTTTTAGACTCATCATCTACTGTTTGTCAGCTGGCTCCTTTGCTTAAATTAAGGCATAATATCACTATTATTACCAACGGTATCAATATCGCAAATGAACTTTCAAATGCACAGGATTTGAAATGTTTTCTGTGTCCCGGTGTATTAAAACATAAAAGTTTGTCCATAGTTGGAGAATTTGCTTCAAGCTTTATCAAAAACTTCAATGCTGAGCTTGCGATTATTTCTTGTAAAGCCATCAATACAAAGGGTATATTTGAGGGTGATGATTCTCAGGGACTTGTCAAAAAGAGTATGATAGAAAATGCAAACAAGACTATACTTCTTTGCGACAACACAAAGGAAGAAGCAGGAGGATTTTTTAAACTCACAGATTTTAGGGATATTGACGTTTTAATTTCAAACGGACAATTCTCAACCGAGCTTGATGAAATTCTTTCAAAAAATATTTCTAAGATAGTATAATTTTGTATAATAAAAGGTCTGAATCTATATCACAAGATTACTTGTGTAAGATTCAGACCTTTGTTATTATCTAAAATAATTATTCCACTGATTTGTTCCTTGATACAGGATATGCAGATAGCCTACCTCAGCACCAGCAGACTTATCAGTCTCGTTTGTAGATAATTTTGCTATTCCTCCGACATTTCTGATTTCATAGCGTTTCATACCTACATTTCTTTCATCCTGATCGTCAGAATCACTGACATATACGGCTTTCAGATTTCCGTTCAAATCATATTCCGCACCCCACAAAGTTACAATATGATTACTCTTTCTAAACACTTTATGAGAAACTCCTACTATTCCACCATTACCCAAGATGCTTTTAAGAAGATAACTTAAGGACTCATAGTTTCCGCCATAGGTACGGTCTGTAAGCTTTTCCCCTTTGAATACTTCATATAAAAATCCACCGTTATTACTTGGAATGAGGTCGTCACTCTCTATATTAGTAGCACCCGTTATTTTTGGAGTATATCCGTTAATGAACAAATCCATCAAAAGATCCGAATAAAAGCCTCTCTCATTATATCCGTACAATACCTTATAAAGTTCAAATATTTCACTTTTTTCCGGACTTTCAAAAGAAGTTTTTAAATCTGAAAGTTTTCTGTTGGCACGAATTATATCTCCGTTTTTTTCTATATATCTGTCAACATATTCAATATTTTGATCAAACCACCAATGAAGCATATTTGATGATACCGCCGCAAAGCAAAGATTTTTATCTATATCGATATTTCCACCGCTTGTCGTTTTATTAACATCATACCATCCGTCTCCGCTTGAATATGGTACAGTATATGTTATATAAGTATCTTTACCGCCTTGTATAATCTCTTTATGAAAATCTCCGCCTTCTCCCATAAGAGGACCGTTAATCCCCTTTGCCCAGATAATGGTTCTGATTTCACCGTCTTCATTTGTATACTGAACAACATTGTCATTCTCCGAAGTAATCAATGATTCTTTTATCTTTTCAGCCCTGTCCTGTGTACTCTCTTTTCTTTTAGCCTCAGGCTTTTTACTTTCCTTTGGCTCTGTATCCTTTTTTTCCTCTTCTTTCGGTATCTCTACATTTGAAGATGTAGCAGGCTTTACAGGACTCTCATTCGGCTTTTGGGTATCATCTTTATCCGGGCTTAATTCTTTTCTTTGACTTATCGAGCCTTCACTTCTTTCAGAGCTTGAATTTTCAACCGTTCCTTTTGATTCTCTTGATATTCTGCTTTCTTCTCTTTTTTCTCCTTGATTTAAGCTGCTTAAGTCATCGCTTTTTCCGGTATTTTCGCCCTTATTTGGGCCGGTGCTTTTATCGTAGCTTTCACCTTTCCCCCGGCTATCTGATCCGCCGCTTATACCCGAGTTTTCACCCTTGCCCCGGCTATCTGATTCGCTGCTTTTTCCTAAGCTTCCACCTCTACCCAAGCCTCCGCTTTTACCGGAACTTCCACCTTTACCGGAGCTTCCGCCCTTGCCCAAGCCTCCGCTTACACTACTTTTTCCCGAGCCAACTGCAGTACCTTGTTTCTTTGCTGTATTCGATGAGCTCTGTGACGCATTACCTGTACTTATCCCCTTACCGGCTTCATAATACTCTGTTCCGCTTTCATTAATCCATCTTCCTAAAGCATCAACTCTATATCCGCTGACAGCAGTATTTGAATACATCTTTCCAAATGTAGTATTATCTGTTCCTTCAAAATAATAACAATATCCATCTATCCACTGCCATCCTGACAGCAGTACTCCCTCATTTACCGTCTTAGAGTTGTCCAAAAAATACCAATTATTTGAAGCATCCATATACCATCCGGTTTTTAAACTTCCGTCTTCATTAAAGAAATACCAGTTATTATTTATCTGTTGCCAAGCTTTTAAAGCCTTATCTTCTTTATAGTATTTCCATTTGTTATTTTCTAATGTCCATCCTTTTGTACCTGCATAGGCATTAAAGGACATCAACATGGTAAGCCCCAAAACTGTCGGGACAAATTTATTCTTTTTCACTTTACTACCCTTTCATTACTCAAAATTGCACAAAAAATCAGCCACATCAATATGACTGAATTTTTGTAAACAATTGTATAATACTACATTTTATTTTAAATATCCATTATCATTTATATGATATAACATCCCAAATCTCTTTAGGTTCAAGTCCCAGTTTCCAAACTGCTACCCCCGCCAAATCAGCTTCCTTTACCGCATCCATTTTAAGCTTCATAGAACGCTCATCTTCCATCCATATGTACTTAGTGGCATTTCCCACTGTGGTTTGCCCTACATACTGGCCTACCTCATCGTCCCAAGTAAGATTTACATTATTTTCCTTAACCCATGTAGCCGCTCCTACCATTCCGAGTGCCGTTGATGTAACCTTACCGTTTTCCTTGGTCCAAACTCTTGTATATACCGGAACAGCATTTATAAGTTTTTCCTTAGGTACTTCCGTAAGGCTGTCTGTAATGGAATTTTTTACAAAGTCTATAGAAGCACTGCTTCCTTCATCAGATCCGCTGTAATGCTCATCATATCCCATGTTTATTACATAATCCACAACTTCAGCCAGCTCATCTCTCTCATAATACATATTGTAGGATGCCGGAATAGGAACATCCACACTTAATACTATTTTATTGTTTCTGCATGAAACGGAAAGCTCTCTTATAAACTGAATAAAATGTGGTGCATTGTCCTGAGTGAGCGACTCAAAGTCTATATTTATTCCGTCAAAGCCATATTTCTTTGCATCCGCAATCAGATTTGAAATAAGATTTTTCCTGTTTGCAGAAGAAGACAATATCTTTAATGTACTGATATCCTTACTGAAATTATCAATTAAAGGCCATACCTGCAAGTTCTTTTTATGTGCCGCATCCACATAATCCTTACTTGCTATAGAAGTATAATTGCCTTTATTATCTGAAAGTTTGAACCATGTCGGTGATATTACATTCATCCCGCTTGTATTTGCAACAACCTTCTCCATACCGCTGTTTGCGGCAGTTGTCGTTACCTGATGCCATCCGAGAACTACCTTCTCATCCATTGATATGGAAGTGTATTCCGGCTTTACAAATGCACTTTGTCTTTCGGCCTGTGTGAAATTTTTCAAGTGATTTTTCTTCACATATCCCATCAAACCGCTTTGTGTAAAAACTTTATACCACTTTTCATTTTGCTCCACTATTGTAACATTTTCGTCTTTCTTAAGTTCTATACCCTCTATACTTGCAGACCAATTGTCGGCATCCACTCTCAGTCCGGACTTTGACTTTATTTTGGCAACATCATAATTACCGAAAGTATTATTGATATATACCTTTTTAATTTCACTGTCAGTATATGAGTCTACCCAAATATCTGTATAAGCCTTTATAGTTTCAATAGACAGATAAACCTTTCCGTCCGATTCAAGCAAAAGCGGCTTTCCGTTATTATCCACATTCTCAAAATTTGCATATACTATTTCTGTAGGCAAAGCGTATGAAAGAAGCTTTTCATCATCACTGTAATAAAATTTATCATTGAGTATGGCTCTGGTCCAATTTAGAGGTACATATACCACTCCGTCTTTATATATTGCTTTGGCCTTTTGCAAAGAATAATTGTATACAAGCGCTACATCTTCACCCTCAACCTGATATAACTGCGCCTGCGTAACCTTCTCCTTTGACCCTATAATCCCGTCCATTTCTCTTGATATAAATATAATTCCAAGTATGATACATAGAACTACAACAATACCTGTTAAAACCTTCTTCTTCACTTTTCCTCCATATAAAATAAGTTATTGTAAAGTCTTCACTATTATATACTATAAATATGTATAAATATTTAAGAGAATATTTTTATAGGCAAATTTTTAGGCAATAAATGTATAATTTTTTCATGCCATAGTCTCATAGTATTCTCCTGTCAAGAAAGTGGACTTTTCCAAATATTCATTAGGGTATTTCTTTAGTAAAGTGTTTACATAGTCAATTACAACCGTCTGACCGCTTCTCTCTTCCATATATTCATTTAATCTATCAAACAGTTCCTGTTTTTCTATGGCACTTGCATCTTTTTTTAAATATCCCCACACATGAAGAACGGCATTACTGAAATCTTTCCTGCTCTCATTCATGTCTTTTATTTTTTGTATTTTCTCTTTCAGAAATGAAGCATCCAATTCATTCCCTTTCAGGTACTCTCTTATCCGGAGATATTCCTTATGTGATTTACTCAGTACATAGTATTTTTTTTGCCCATAACTCTTCACATTCTTTTCTTATATTTTTATAACTCATACTCTCTTTTCTTTCAAAATAATTGAATGTTTAATATCATAATAAATTATGTAAGATTAAACAGATTCAAAACTTATATCGTCATATTGTATCAAATATAATTATAATAATATAGTCAAAGCTTAAAATAAATCTCTGACAATTCAATATTCCCAATATAAAAACTGTCAAAATATATCTAACATCCTGACAGTTATACTTACATGGCTTTCTTTTATATATACTAATTTAATGCATGAAACCTTTCTTCAAGTGCATCTTGTAAAACTCTTGAAATATTTAAGTTCAACCGTTTTGCCTCAACATTCATCCAACTCGGTATAGTCAAATTTTTCCTAACCATTTTCTTATCCAGTTTTTTTCTGTATCTTGTTAAGTCTGCATCTACAGTTGTAATTATACCTTTTGTATAATCGAAGCTTTCACCCTCATGAATACTCTTAGCTAAATCTATAGCCTTTTCATAATTTGACGGTTCCGGAATTTCTTTTTTGCTATACTCAATACTTAAACACTTTAAGCTTATAGCGTCTCTAGCCATTTCAATAGCATCCGGCAGATCTTTGCCCTCTGTATATATCATCAAATCCGGAACAAATACTAAGTAAATATCATCCGACCTCTCAATCAATGTTGGATATACAACTCTCATTTTCTTACTCCTTTTAATCTTAAACATCTTGACAAAATTTAATGTGAATCTATTTTATTCCCCATTTCCTTAATATCCCCTTTGCAGTGATTTCATTTATATCACGATGTCTTGGTACTGTCTCAGATTCATTTTCTCCTCTTTCAAAAATATCATGTTCTTTTCCATGTCGTTTGAGTTTAAATCCTGCCTCTTCCAGCTTTCTTATTAAATCTCTACGTTTCATCGCTTTCTCCTGACATCATTTATACTGTACGTACTTTATGCGTACTTGTCAATATTTTTACTTTATTTATTTTTTCAAGAAACAACAATATAAATATCTAATACAAAAACTGCCAAAATATATCTCATATCCTGACAGTTATACTTACATGGCTTTCTTTATTTTTCAATATGTTAGGTATCAATGAGCGGCTACCTAGTAAGCCTTAACTGTGACACTTCTTTCATTGATACTTCGCAGTTATAAACCATTTTTATTTGATTTTTACATAGATTCAGACGGTTTTTATAAAATATATAAAAACATATCTGTCTGCAACTTATATACTCGCTATAACCTGCGTGGGCTTTGCTTTAGGTAGTATTTTTATATATTTTTGTATGTAAAAATCGTATTTGGGATTTTCAGATTGAATAATCATTTAGAATACTATGATTTCCTGTTCTGCAGATTGACAGGTTTCTTTCATAGAAATTGAATTTTAGAATTTTAACTTTTATATTGGGGACTTTGATGGCTAAACTATCATTTATAAAAGTTATTTATAAATTTCTCCTTTCTCCGTCTTTATATAAATTATAACCCTCAAACGCTTTACACGCAATATGGAATAGTTGTTCGGTCGATATATGGCAAGATAGATTGTGCAAAATATAAAAAAGAGAGCCTTACTCGACTCTCCTTTTTATGTGCTAATTATTTTTTGCTCTGTAAATATATATGGTCTTTTCCGATTTATTGCCGGCAAGGTCTATGGCAGTTATTTTTATACTGTTTTGCCCCTCGTTTAGCGGAACTTCTATTTGTGTAACTATCTGCGTAGTATTACCGTCTTTACCTTCAATATAAGAAATTGAGGTTTTATCGTCAGTACCTATAAGTGAGTCTCCGTTATAGAGACTTAATTTAAATGAATTATCACGTGAGCGAACCTTTATTTTTACCGTATCGGAATCAAGCTCTCTTTCATAGACCTTATAATCAATAAAAGGATTTATCTTATCGTAGAATAATCTTCTTACCATGCTTGCCGATTTTTCGTTTTTAGTACTTACCTCAACTTTTATATTAACATTAAATGCTTCAAGTTTCAGTTTACTTTCAAAAGAATACGCCTCTCCCTTATATATTACATTTCCGTTCTTTTTGTAGATAATATTGCTTTTTACAAGATCCTCTTTTCCTATATTTATAGGACTTGAAAGTTCATTTCCTTCATTATCCACAAGCTTTATTTGCACATTTTCTACACTGTCATCCTCGTCCACATATCCTACAAAACCTGATACATCTATCTGCTTTTCTTCACCTTCTGTATTTCCAAGTACATCAAAAAACTCAGGTGTTTTAAGGAATACTGCAGGATATGGCTTTCTTTCCGCATTTGACACGGTAGCATTATTAATTGTAATATCTGTAATACCTGCTTCTTCCATGCTCTCATGAATATTTTGCATAGGCTTTCCGTCTCTAAATACTGTTGTAATATCAAAACTTGTTTCAACAGGATTTATTGTAAATTCATAACAAAGCTTGTCCTCATCATATTTGAAATTATATTTTTTTGATATTTCGGAATTTACTTTATTATCCAAAATTATATTTTCTTCGATATTATCATGTTTCAAAGTAAGTTTATGCAAATGTGACTCTTCATCCGCCAGCTTTATCCTAATCACCGCTTCCTTTTCTATCAGACTGTAAGTCATATCATCAAGTTTTATATCGTTTACATAAACACTTGCATTTTTATTGCTTATATAGTCAAAAAAGTTAAGGAAATTAATCTGATTATAATTGCCTTCTCTGACATCTGAAAGAGTGGTTCTGCTTTTATTATCCATATAGTCAACGGCATCTATTATAAGATCTGAAGTATCCGCAAAATACGGACAATGTACTTCAATATCCGAATTTCTGTAACCGTTGGTATAAACATATACTTCCCCTCTTGCAGTCGGACTGTCAGGTACCGCTTCTAAAGGTATATTAAGCTTGCCGTCTTCAACCTTTACAAGCTCTTTTCCATCCTTCACAGGTTCATCTTGGAATCTTATAACAAAGGATTTTCCGTATCTTATACTTGTATCGGCCTTATCATCCTGTGCATATCTTATTGACTGCAAATATACATTCTCTATACCTATGCCCTTATCATGAACATTAAATACTATCTCCTTCATATTGCCGTCAATATCATTCACCTGCACTTCATTAGCAGTGCTTAGATTCGGAGCCATGCTGTCCACACGCACAGGGAATTTATAGACCTGTTCTCCATTGCCTCCTACATTATTAGTATTAAGCTTTGCCTTTATACAATATATGTACTCGGTACCGTCCTCTGCAATTCCTTCACCGATTTTTCCGTCCCATACCGACTCCGGCATGAACTTAAAGCTTTTATTGACCGAAAGTCTGCTAAGCTTCCTTACCTGCTTTGAAACTCCTAAAACTCTTAAAGTTTCCTCCGTCTTGGCATCAAGTATCGAATACTCTACCTGCTCCATATTTCTGAGTGGTGCTATTCTTGCCGCCACATCGGGATAGTACTTACTGTTTGGTGAGAAATATATTTCATTATTGTACAGTGGAAGTTTAAGCATCATACTTGTTCCAAGCATTGAAGAGCTTACTCCGGCATTTTTATTTACAAAAAATTGTACATTTCTTTTTTCACTTCCGATCTCAGGAAGCTGAAATGCATCTATAGCTCTTTGTTTACCCCAATCTCCGTAAAATCCGAGGAAAGGTATATTGAGATTTGATATACCCTCTTTGTCCTTAAGACTTATAAAACCTTCTATAAAGTTATCCTCTTCAAGGTTTTCCGCATCCGAGTAATCCATAGTGAAATCTATACTTGCGGATGAATGTGCTTCAACGCTTATCTCTCTGCTTATATTAGACTCATTTGAATGTAATATTTCAGATCTTTGCAGCCTATATGTACCGTCTGTAGGCTCATAAAGTGCAACTGAATTTATATCATAGCTTTTTGTACTGTCACCAAAGTTTTCAAGACTGAGTTTGACATCAAACCTTTTATCCTTAAGTTCTTTAAGCTCGAGCTTTCCGTCGGCTATATTGTCATTTGTTCCCTGTGCCCTTACTACTACAGTGGTTTTTAAGGCATTTTCAATATTTAGAGCACCGCTTCCCTGCTGTCTTACAAAGTAGGGTATATCTTCAAATATTCCCTCATCCTTTAAAGGAGTTGCGGTATTCATAAGTAAAAGTTTTATAAATTCCGAACTGTTATCTGTTTGTATATTCTTTGCCTTTATATATTGTTTAAGTATGGCTGTAGCTCCCGTTACCTGAGGAGCCGCCATGGAAGTACCGGACATATCCTTGTACTTATCGTCCTCAACGCTTGAGTATATATGTCCTCCCGGAGCGGTTATCTCCGGCTTGATTCTAAGATCCGGAGTTGGCCCCCATGAAGAAAACTTTGATACGCTTCCTCCCGCTACATTGTCAACATCCGTCATTTCCGTAAATATCTCAGGTCTCAGATTATTATTATAACCGTATTCCTCCATTAACTTATCATAGGTACTTCTTTTTATACGGATACAGGTAAGCTTTCCCGCATTTCCCGGAACTTCAAGATTACCGCCTATCTGCTCAGCCATGCTCCTGTTATTGTAAAAAACAATGGCGGCAGGTTTTAATTCAGCTATTGCCTCAAGTTTATCCCCGAATCCTAAGCTGTCTTTTGTTGTAGGAATCTCAAAGAGTACAAGCTTACCTTCTATATTTTCTTTTTTAATAAGCTCTTGCTTAGCGTTTTTTAAATCAAATATATCTGCACTTATAATTTTTTTCGGATTTTCTCCTTTATGCAAATCCATCTCTTCATTTACATAGGCATCCCAGCTGTCCTTCCACCTTAAGACATACATATGCCTTTTAGTATTTTCCATGGATGCAACCGCTATAGTTCCTTCATTTACAGCAGGATTTGCAATTAAAGCGGTATCATAATTTTCTTTTAAAGGCTCCACATTATTTATATTTCCGGAAGTAATATTTCCGTCATTACCGGCAGCTACTGAAATTACTATTCCGGCTTTTCTTGCCTTTTCTATAACCTCATTTTCCGGATAAGCTCTGTTCTCCATTGAAAATCCGGCTGCCGTTCCCAGGCTTAAGTTTATTACATCGGCCTTCAATGTTATAGCATCATCCAAGGCTTTCAACCAAATATCGGTAAAAGTTGTAGGATACTCAAGGTCATCTGAAAATACCTTAAGTGCAAGTATTTGTGCATTAGGTGCCACTCCGAAAGTACCGCTCTCAATATCATTGGCGGCAGCTATTCCTGATACATGCATACCGTGCATTACACCGTAGCTGTTACGTAAGTTCTTATTAAAATCATAATAATTATAGCCATAAGGTACTTTATCAGAATAATAAGAGCCTTTTAATCCGTTTTCAGCTATTATCTTTTCTATATCTGTCTTTGTATACATAGGATGTACAGATTCATCCAGTCTAAGTGCCTTATGTCTGTAGTCTATACCTGAGTCTATTACCGCAATAACACTTCCCTCGCCTTTATATCCAAGTGTATTCCACGCATATCCCGAACCTGTTATACTGTTGGATGACTTAAGATAAGGTCTTTGAAACTCCTGTGATACATAAACACTTTTTACTCCCGGAAGCGCTTCTATTTTTTCTATTTCAGTAGCATCGGCACTTAGTGATATACCGTTAAATATGGTATCATAGTGCCTTACTTCCTTAGTATCCGCCTTTATATCCTCATTTTTTATATCTTTTACAAGCTTATCCTGATCTTCTTTCAGCTCCTGCTTTTTTTCGTCTATAAAGGAATCATCCAGTTTATCATAGTCCATATCTTTATTTATGGCTTCTTCTATCAAGGAGTCCTTATCAAGCTCTATTATAAGCCTAAGCTCTTTCGGCTTATCTTCATTTTTTTCGGCATCGGTATCATCCGAATTTAATTTTTTATCTGCCTCTTTTACATACTCTGAAACTCTGTCCCCGTTATTTTGTGCCGCAAATCCCGGCTTAGCTGTAGAAACCAAGGGATTTATAAGAAGTACGGCACAAAACAAGGCAAGTTTTTTACTTATTCTATTCATAACTCACCTATTCTATAATTATTTTAACTATAAATTTTACCTTGCCATAGTTCTTGTCGTTGATTACAAGATCCTCTAAGCTGCTTACAGCAAGCCTATATTCTCCTTTTTGAGCATTTTTTACCTGATGAAGACTATCACCTTCCCACTTTACATTAAGCTTTACTCCGTTATTTTCTCCGCTTAATTTAAGTCCTATAAGCGCTTTATCTTCAAGAGTCACTCCGTTAACGGCTTTATATTTTAACGTTTTATCCGCATATAAATGTTCATTCAGTACTATAAAGTCTTCACTCAAATTTTCCGCTGCACTGTTTTTTTCACCTTTATTAGGAGTACCTTCATTTACTTTGGGTAGGACTTCACTCTGAGTTTTCTTATTTTCCGTAATCTTTCCGGTACCTGTCTTCTCCTCCGGCTTAACTGTATCTTTATTTTGTGGTGTTACTTTTTCTTCGGTTTCTTTATCACTTTGAGCTTTATTTTCTTTTTGACTGTTGTTTCCAAAATAACTGTCTGATGAACCGTTACTTCTACTTCCCTTTATTATCCTCTTAACAGATCTTCTACCGTCAGGCTTATACTCCTCCGGATTTGGCAAAGGTACTACCTTTCCGTCAGGTCCCAAATTTGTATAGGAAATATTTTTACCGAGGCTTTTTGCCGATTGTAACTTTGAGTTTGAAAGTTGCACCTCAAAGTTTTGGCTTCCTACAGCAATATAGATTTTGCTTATGTCTGAATTTATAATCCTTAACCTTCCGTTACTTGCCTTTTGGTTTATAAGTATCGGAGTCTGTATTTTTATATTTTCTATAACGGCATCATTGGTATTGACAACTATAAAAGCCTTTGACTTATTGTTTTCATCCGCCTTAAAATTTTGAGAGGTATTGATGACCGTAAGGAAGAGCTCTTTAATTACATCCCTTAACTCACCTCTGTTTAAAACTTTACCGGGCTCAAAGTTCTTATCTTTTCCTTCAATAACACCAAGGTTTTCAAGTTCTTTTATATAGCCTCTTGACCATGACTGTAATTTCTCATCATCAATAAAAGCTGTTTTCCCCTCAGCCGCTTCAATGCCTATATACTTTGCAAGCAGGTAATAGACATCTTCCTTTTTAGGACTTTCATAAAGATTGGCAAATGATACATGCTCATCTATTATATTTAGTCCTTTTAATTTCTCTACAGAGCTTTTAACATACTCTTCATCCGCATTTGCGTAATTTCCTATGTCCGCTATGTCGGATCCCAAGTTGCCTGAAAGCTTTTCAAGTAATATAATCAAGTCTCTTTTGCTGATATTTACTTCGTTATCCGTATATGTTTTTTGCTCCGCTTTTGCAATTGGAGCAATAAAAAACAATTGAATACATATAGCTATGCTTAACAACAAAGTAAATTTTATTGCTTTTTTCATACTCATTTGTTTCTCCTGATTTTATTTTTAAAATGTTTTATCTTCTGAATTTATCCGGACATAAGAAGATAAAGCACTTCAAATTTTTTAATCGCACTTATTGGCTAAACAATATCTATATATACATATTGTAGTAAATTATATCAGGAAAAAGTGAAATGTAAATAATATGCATAATTTTTTTTGAAAAAAATTTAATCTCTACATAAAAAAATATCCCGACAAATACAAGGCATTTTGTCCTTGTGACTTTGTCAGGATATTCATTATAAAAAATTTTATTTTCTAAGCTTTTTGACTGACCTTGTTTTCATGACCGAAAATAAATGAACTTTTCGGCTCAAGAGCAAGCATCAATAAATTACCTAAAACACCTACCGCAAGGACTTCTCCTATACCCACTGTAAACATCATATAAGGTATCAAGTCCGGTAAACCGTAAGCATACTTCAGTACAAACGGAATAATAATTGCGTTTGCAAGTATCGGCGGTACACATACCAACCATTTTGAAATACTTCTGAGTCTATAGCTTAATATTGCTCCTATAAGTGTAGCCAATGTTCCGAATATAATATCTGGAAGTGCCGCTCCGCCAAGTATATTTGCCAAAAGGCATCCTATACTCACTCCCGGTATTGCCGCCACTGTAAAAAACGGCAGAATACAAAGTGCCTCAGAAATTCTGAACTGGATAGCACCGAAGCTGATAGGGGCAAATGCAAGTGTAAGCACTACATATACTGCCGCTATGACTGCACCCTGTGCCATCATTTTTGTTGTGGTATTTTTCATATCTTCTCCTTTAGTTTTGTTTTAGGTGAGGAAGGTTTCGAACTCACCAAGTACGCTAGATACTTTACGGTATTTTAAAGAATAAATCAAGTGTTTTCTCGGTATTCATATGTTTTATACTATAAACATGCTTTATAGATTTCAACTATATCCTCATTGGTAAGTGCTACAAAGGCATCTTTTAAATATCCTCCGATATTTGCATGCTCAGCCATTGCCACAAAATGCTTATCGTCAATACCAAGCTCTGTAAGAGTCATAGGAATACCTGTTTCTTTAAAGTAATTTTCAAGTGCATCTATTCCGGCAAATGCCAGCGCTCTATCATCACCGCTAAGCCCCATTACATTCTTTGCAAATTTTACAAATCTCTCTGTCGCACTTGCATCTTTATTAAGAATATGGCGCATCCATCTTACCGTTAAAATAGCAAGACCTACTCCATGAGTAATATCATAATATGCGGAGAGCTCATGCTCCATTGCATGGCATGGCCATCCTGTTTCCTGCTTGCCGTACTCAGGGATTCCCGAGCAAGCTACTGAAGAATTCGCCATAAGATTTGCTCTTGCAGAATAATTTGTAGGATCTTTAAGTGCAATCTTACAGTTTTTCATAACGGACTTTAATATAGTCTCCGCTATTCCGTCCGCTAAATCGCTGTCCATTGTTCTTGAAAAATAGACTTCAAATATGTGGCTCATTATATCCGCACTGCCTGCGGCTGTCTGATAAGGTGATACCGTATAAGTATATGTAGGATCGCATATACTTACCGCAGGATATGTATATACCGCACCCAATTTCTCATTTGTATCAAGATTTGAGATTACTCCTCCGGCATCAAACTCCGAACCTGTTGCACTGAGTGTAAGTATATCTACAAGTGGAAGTGCTTTTGCTCTTCTAAAACTTGTTTTTACCATTTCCCAAAGATCATCACCCTCATAGTAATATCCTACCGCTATTGCCTTTGCACAATCAATGGTACTTCCTCCACCTACCGCCAAGATTACATCTATATTATTCTCCTTGCAAAGTTTGACTCCACGTTTTACTGAAGTTATTCTTGGGTTTGGCTCTATTCCGTCACATTCGGTGATATTGAAATTATTCTCTTTTAAAATCTTTATCACTTCATCATAAAGCCCTGTCTTTTTGATTGAGCCGCCGCCATAGGCAAGCAAAACATTTTTACCGAAAGGCTCCAATGATTTTGCCAGTCTTTTAATCTGTCCCTCACCAAAATACAATTTGGTAGGAATATCATGTTTGAAACTAAGCATATGTACCTCCACTTTTCATATACTCAACCTGGGAATTTTACTTTCAAAATCCCTATAATATTAGCTTTATTTTAATACAATACTCAGTACATCTTCAACTCTTTTTACAGGAATTATTTCAAGTTCATTCAAAACTTCCTCTGCCACCTCTTTTAAGTCATCCTTATT
The DNA here is from genome assembly GCF_000512995.1 of Lachnoanaerobaculum sp. MSX33. Lineage (NCBI taxonomy): Bacteria > Bacillati > Bacillota > Clostridia > Lachnospirales > Lachnospiraceae > Lachnoanaerobaculum > Lachnoanaerobaculum sp. MSX33. Next base: position 74,272 of record NZ_AZXX01000089.1, read on the forward strand.
CTCATCAGGTATAAATACTTTCTTTATTCCCGCTCTTGCGGCAGCCATAAGTTTTTCCGGAAGTCCGCCTATTGGCATAACATTTCCTCTTAGAGAAACCTCTCCCGTCATAGCATACTCGGGTGATACCGGAATATTATTTACAAGTGATGCAAGCGCTGTAGTCATTGTAATACCTGCACTCGGTCCGTCCTTTGGTACCGCACCTGCCGGTACATGTATATGAATATCATTTTTTTCAAATACTTCATAGCTTTCAGGATACATAGACTTTACAAGGCTGAGTGCAATATCAACACTCTCCTTCATTACATCACCAAGCTGACCTGTGATTTTCACCTTGCCCTTGCCTTTTGTAAGCATTGTCTCGATAAAGAGTATTTCTCCACCTACAGCAGTCCATGCAAGACCTGTAACTACCCCTGCCTGCTTCTTCTCTAAGATTCCCTCATGTCTGACAGGTCTTTGATCAAGGTATTCCTGCAGGTCTTCGGGCTTTACATCCAATATTTCTTTATTGTTCTTAACAAGCTCAACTGCGGCATGTCGGCATAGAGCACTTATTTGCTTCTTTAATCCACGTACTCCTGCTTCCATAGTATAGCCATTTATAAGCGCTTTTATGGTCTCATCCTCTATTATGAGATTGTCCTCACTGATACCTGCCTTTTTCTTTGCCTTAGGTATTAAATGATCCTTTGCAATGGAAAACTTCTCAAGTGCGGTATATCCTGTAAATCTGATGACTTCCATTCTGTCAAGCAGTGGTCCCGGTATGGTATCAAGAGAGTTTGCGGTACATACAAATAATACATCTGACAGATCATATGGTACATTCATATAGTGATCTGTGAAAGTATTGTTTTGCTCGGGATCGAGCACTTCAAGAAGTGCACTTGCAGGATCTCCGTTGTATGATGATGCGAGCTTATCAATCTCATCCAGTACCATTACAGGATTTGATGTACCTGCCTTTTTCATACCGTCCATTATTCTTCCCGGCATTGCACCTATATAAGTTCTTCTATGTCCTCTGATATCGGCCTCATCTCTTACACCGCCGAGTGAGATTCTTACATACTCTCTACCAAGTGCCTCTGCAATACTCTTTCCGATACTGGTCTTACCTGTACCCGGCGCACCTACAAAGAGCAGTATTGAACCGCTTTGCTTTTTATTTAAAGACATTACCGCAAGTTGCTCTATAATTCTCTTTTTAACCTTTTTGAGTCCATAATGCTCTCTGTCAAGGACTTCCATAGCATTATCAAGCTCGATATCCTTCGGCTCTTCTTTTTTCCAATGTAGGGAAGTGACAAAATCCAAATAATTGTAAAGCAGTCCATACTCATGGCTGTCCTTCCCCTCCTGCTTCATTCGATTGAGCACATTGTCGGCTTCTTTTCTTGCAGTCTCATTCATTCCGGAGTTTTCTATTTTTTCTTCAAACTTTCTTACTTCGGAAATGTTTTCGGGATGCATCTCATCCAAGGCTTTTTGAAGGAAATTTATCTGCTTTTTGATAGCATCTTCCCTATAAGCCTTCTCATGAAGCTCTTTTTGTGCCTGCTTTGCCTCTTCACTTACTTCATTTATAGCCATAAACTCTCTGGCATACTGAGCTATAAGCTCAGCCCTTGCTTTGGTTGAATCCTCCGACAGCACAGCATACTTTTCTTCGGGAGTAATATTCATAAAAGGCGAAAGTCCTACCATCACCTCATTCATATTCTTCCATGCCAGTACATAGCCTCTTGCCATAAGTCCCCATTGAAACTTGGTAACATAACTTAAAAGTTCATCTCTAAGTCCGACAAGCATTGCATTTGCATCATTAGGATCCAAATCATCTATCTCAGGTCTTTGTACTCCAATAACATTTTGAGTATCAAAGTCTATATATTCAACATTTATTCTGTTAAATGCCTCAAGGTTGGCACCACCCTCATCATCTACAGACAGCACCTGTCCCGCAACAGCTATAGGATAGATATCTTCCATTGTAATATCTTTATCTTTCGGCTCTCTCAGGTAGAGAAATGTTACCTTTTCGCCAACAGATATCTTATCTACACCGGCCTCCTGTAAATAGTCTTTTCTGAAATATATTTTTGAACCCGGTAAAACCACCGTATTATATGTCGGTATTAATATCATATAACCTCCTTTATTAGCACTTATTATCAAAGAGTGCTAAAGCGAATTTATAAAAAAGAGGTTGAAACAATGGCTTGTTTACAACCTCCCCATCTATATGGCTAAATTATATCACTGGCACTCTCATCCGTCAAGTGATAATTAGATTTTGTAAAATTTAATAAACATAATAGCTTTACTCCAGCTTTAACATAATAGCTTTACTCCAGCTTTAACTTGACTATTTTCCTGTATTTGGTGTATACTTCTTATAGCCAAAGGAAATAAGTTCCATATGGACACAACGAAAGCCCCGGGAGGTTCGAGCTCCCGGGGCTTTCTTCTTGTTTTAAGTACAAGCAAACTCTAGGCTAATTGTCGCTATCATTTCTGTCCAGCCACTTGCAAATATAGTAGCCAACTATACTTGCTATAACAGAAACTAAAAAGGAAATAAGATACTCCACATGAACACCCCTTTTCTGCTGCCAGATTGGGTGCGACAACATGTTCATTATAACTTAATATTATGCTCTAAAACAAGACTTCTATTCTACAGACCTTTAATCGCCTTTGCCAAGCTGTCAAGTGCCATCTTCAAATATTCTCTCGGACATGCGATATTAAATCTCTCAAATCCTTCTCCGTCTACTCCGAACATAGCTCCCGAGTCAATCCAAAGTTTAGCCTTATTTACTATCAGATCCTCTCTCTCCTCTTCGGTAAGACCAAGCTCTCTAAGATCCACCCATACAAGGTATGTGCCTTCCGGCTCTATAAGTTTTACCTGCGGAATATTCTCTTTTAAATAGTCTCTAAGGAAATCGAGATTTCCCTTTATATACTCTCTTACAGCGTCCAGCCATTCCTGTCCTGACTCATAAGCAGCTCTTGCAGCTACAAGTCCCATAGTATTCATCTGTGAATATCCGGATTTTACTATCTCATTTTTAAAAGCATCTTTAAGCTTCTTATTTTCTATAAAAATATTTGAAACCTGAAGACCTGCTATATTAAAGCTCTTACTTGGTGCTGTAGCAATTACCGAATTTGCCGCATACTCCTCTCCCAATGAAGCAAATACCGTATGCTTATTTCCGGGATATACAAAATCAGCATGAATCTCATCACTGAAGATTACCACATTATGCTTTATACAGATATCGCCTATTCTTTTTAACTCTTCCTTACTCCAAACCCTACCTACCGGATTATGTGGAGAGCAAAGTATGAAAAGTTTTACCTGATTTTCCACTATCTTCTTTTCAAAATCTTCAAAATTCATCTCATATCTGCCGTCTTTGATTACAAGCGGCGAGTTTATAAGCTTTCTGTTATTACTGAGTATCATCTCACTGAAAGGATAGTATACAGGTTGCTGTATGATAACACCGTCTCCTTCTTTTGAAAATGCCTTTACAGCCATTGCTATGGCATATACCACTCCCGGTGTCTTAACTAATGTACCTTTTTTAGGTTCCCATGAAAAGTTCTTTACAAACCAGTTTTTTACCACTTCAAAATAGTCGGACTGTACTTCCGTGTATCCGTAGATTCCATGGTCAACTCTTCTTTGCAAAGCGTCTGTAATCGGCTGTGCCACAGGAAAGTCCATATCGGCAACCCAGAGTGAAAGCTCGTCACCTTTTTTACCTCTAAGCTTTGCACAGTCAAACTTCAAGCTGTCTGTACCTTTTCGGTCTATGATCTTATCAAAATCGTACATATAACCCCCTTATTATTCCAATGCTCTTTCCAGATCCTTTATCAGATCGTCGACATTTTCTATTCCGACAGAAAGTCTCAAAAATGTATCTGTTATTCCAAGTCTCTCTCTTACCTCTACCGGTACATCCGCATGTGTCTGTATCATGGGGAAGGTAATCAAAGACTCTACTCCGCCAAGACTTTCCGCATATTTTATTATTTCAATTTTTTCAAATGCATCTCTTGCAGTTTTGGCAGTATCCGTTGTGAATGCAATCATTCCCCCAAAGCCTCTTGACTGGAATTTGTTTATCTCATATCCCGGATGCTCAGGCAAACCTACATAATATACATTTGTAACCTTTTTATTTGTTTTTAGGAAATTTGCAATCTTTAATGCATTTTCCTGTATTCTGTCCATTCTTACTGCCAATGTTTTCAGTCCTCTAAGTACAAGGAAGCTGTCAAAAGGTGAAAGGCTTGGACCGATTGTCTTATACATAAATCTGATTTTTTCAGATAATTCTTCATTTGCAGTGCATACAAAACCTGCCAAAGTATCATTGTGACCTGCAATATATTTTGTACCGCTGTGGATAACAATATCCGCACCGAGCTTTATCGGGTTTTGAAAATACGGACTTAAAAATGTATTGTCAACAATCAATAAAAGATTATGCTTCTTTGCAATCTTTGCCATCTCTCTTATATCTGTAACAAGCATTGTAGGATTGCTTGGTGTTTCAATAAATATAGCCTTTGTATTTTCATTTATTGCATTTAGTACATTCTCAGGATTTGTTGTATCGACATAGCTGAATTTTCTGCCTCTGTCAATTCCAAGTGTATTAAAGAGTCTGGTACTTCCGCCGTAAATATCCTCCTGAGATATTATGTGATCACCTGCATTAAAAAGCTCAAGCACCAAAGAACATGCCGCCATTCCGGTAGAGGTAGCCACCGTATCATAAGCACCTTCCATAGCACTTATACAGTCCTCAAGCTCCGTTCTTGTAGGATTTGATTGACGTGAGTAGTCATATCCTGTACTTTCGCCTACTCCCGGATGAGAGAAAGTAGCTGTCTGGAATATCGGCACCGTCATTGCACCGTATGCATGAGCATTCGTATCTTCATTTGGACTGTGTACACATAATGTTTCAATATTCATAAATTCACCTGACTTTTCTAAAAACTATTATTAACAATAGAAAATATTTTACAAGTTCATATTTTCCCGGTCAATAAGATGTTTTCTTGCTCTGGTTATAAGGAAAGCCTATATCTATAAATTATACTTATTCTTATAAGCGATAATGGCGGCTACCGTCTTTGAATCCTTCAATTCACCCTTGTAAATCAAATCTACCAGATCCTCAAGTGCCCACTCTTCCACATCAATGCTCTCATCTTCATCAAGATGCTGCTCACTCTTAATAAGATTTTTTGCCACAAAGATATCAATTTCCTCATCTCCGAAGGCCACCATAGTATCAATTCTTATCAAAAACTCAAGCTCATCAGGTGAAGCAACTTTATAACCGGTCTCTTCTTCAAGTTCTCTGAATGCACATATTCTTCTGGGCTCATCCTTTGAATCAACCTTTCCTGCGGGAAGTTCAAGAGTATATCTGTTAAGCGCATTTCTGTACTGACGCACCAGAAGTATCTTTCCGTTTTTAAGTACAGGTACTACCGCAGCCGCACCGTTATGTTGTATATAATCCCATACGGCTTTTCTGCCGTCTATCAACATATGGTCTTTATAGACCTTTACTATTGCCCCCTCATAGGCAAGCTCTCTTTTTTCCCTGATTATATCTCCCATGCTTTCTCCTTATCCGACTTTAATATATCAGCCATATTGTTTAAAAATTCAATCGCCTCATTAAGGCCCTCACCTGTATAATCAAAATACCGGTCTTTTTTCTTATCATCTTCAGTATGGTCAAAATTAAAGGGCTCAGGCCATACTGTCAGTTTCAGCTTGGCCTCGCCCCTCTTATCCTTTGGCGTAAAATTTACCTTTTCAAGCGGATCTCTTCCCAGCCTGAATCTTACGCCCTCCAGACTTCCTGTGAAATATTGGCCATAATCATAATATCCTATATTTAACAAGTCACCTTTTTTTAACATAAAAACATATCTCTCAAATCTTCCACATTCTTTACAATGTAATTTGCGCCTTCAAACTCCTCCAATCCGCCATAACCGTAAAGTACTCCTATACTCTTAAGACCTGCATTACCTGCACCTACTATATCATGGCTCTTGTCTCCAACCATTATAGCAAAGCCCCTGTCCATTATTTTGTTTGTCTCAAGCACATACTCAATCACTGCGGTCTTTGTGGCTCTCTTTGTGTTAAAATCTCCGTCTGAGCCGCCTACAAATGTAAAATATTTGTCCAGTCCGAAATGCTCTATAACTCTTCTTGCCTCTCTTTCAGGCTTTGAAGTCGCCAAATAAAGCTTATATTCTTTTGACAGACTATCAAGCATCTCTTCTATACCGTCATAAAGCTCACATTCAAATATACCTACAGTTCTGTAATAATCATGGAATACATCAAGTGCTTCCTTATATTGCTCCAGACTGAATCCGTAAAAATTTGTATAGCTTTCAACCATCGGAGGCCCTACAAACTTTTTTAAATCATCAAGATCTTCATATATACCGAAGTGCTCCAATGATTTTTGTACACCCTTTGTGATACCGAGATCCGACCTTACTATAGTGCCGTCCAAATCAAATAAAATATGCTTTTGCTTCATTACTGCTCCTTAACTAAAGAAGGCTTTAACTTCAATCCCACCTTCTCAATTCTCGCATGATCCATTTTCTTTACTGTCAAAATAATATTGTCAAATGTGATAACTTCTCCCTCTACAGGCAGTCTTCCAAGCTTCTCCATTATGATTCCGCCTATAGACTCATACTCCTCGGAACTCAGTTCCAGTCCTATTCTGTCATTGACATCATCCAGATTTGTAGAGCCGTCTATAAGGTACTCCGTTTCGGAAATCTTTGTTATACCTTCATCCTCATCCGCATCAAACTCATCTCTGATTTCACCTACAATCTCTTCAAGCATATCTTCCAGAGTAATCAGTCCTACAGTTGTACCGTATTCATCCAGCACTATTACTATATTGGCACCTGTCTTTCTCATATCCACCATAAGTGATGAAGTCTTTTTATATTCATAGGTATAAAGAGGTTCTCTCAAATGCTCCTTTACAGAAAAATTCTCCTTATCCTCTATCAGCAAGAAGTCTTTTACATTAAGTATTCCGATAACATTATCAGGGCTTTCTTCGTACACCGGTATTCTGGTGTATCTCTCTTCTCGAAAGATTTTGAGTATCTCTTCATAAGAGGATTCCACAGACACCATCACCATATCGACTCTAGGGAGCATTATATCTCCCGCAACCGTATCTCCGAAGTCCACCACATTTACAATCATCTTTTTTTCTTCTTTTTCAATAACTCCGTCCTCATGGCTGACCTCCACCATTGCTCTAAGCTCGTCCTCTGTCACCATATTATTGTCATCATTATTTTTTATAAATAACGAGATAACTATTCCTGCCACTTTATTTACTATATAGATTGCAGGTGTCAAAATAACAACCAATACGGAAATAATTCCGATATATTTTAATGCAATATTCTCTGCATTCTTTGATGCTACATTCTTAGGTGTTATTTCGCCGAATACCAGTATAAGGAATGTCAATATACCTGTAGCAATACCTACCAGACTGCTGCCGAACATCTTTAATGTAAGTGTTGTGGACAGTGCCGAAGCGGAAAGGTTTACTATATTATTTCCTATCAAAATGGCGGAAAGCATCTTATCCGTATTTGCTGTGATTTCCAAAACCTTTTCAGCTCTTTTATCACCGTTTTCCGCCAAATTTCTTATTCTTAATTTATTTGAAGTCATGAGGGCTGTTTCAGCAGATGAAAAGAATGCTGAAGCAGACAATAATAATACCAAAATGACTAACTGTAATATGTCACTCGTTTCCAAAATTTCTCCTATAATCGAATTACTCTTCTTCGGATACAATATCCGGCAATATTTCTTTTGTTTTTTTCTTTACTCCGAAAGGCATTATCAGACTGCCGAGCAATATAAATATATCTCCCAGGTTAAAAATCACCTTATCGGCGCCCTTAGTCTTTATGCGTATATAATCCACCACATAGCCTCTTGTAAATCTGTCAAAGATATTACTTAGAGAACCGGCAATAACAAGGATTAGAGACAACTTTCTGATAGTATTTCCCTTTTTAGGAAGTAAAACAGACAGTACTCCCACCAGTATCGAAGTAATAAATACCGGAACATACTTTACTATTTTCTTCTTTTTCTTAAGCTTTCCAAATACAAAGCCGTCATTGTGAAATTTATCTATTTCTATCTTTTTTGCAAAAGTTCTCGGCAGTTCTTTTTTGTCCATTGAATTTACTGCATATTTCAAAACTATATCAAGACCTGCAAGTATCGGTATCAAAACAGCAAACATATATCCTCCTATATATTTCTGAACACTATATTCGGACTGCCCTTGTGCTCCAAATAATCTCTTGTAATAATAACTTTACCGATATTTTTATCCTTCGGTGTCTCATACATTATATCGAGCATAAACTCTTCAATAATGGAGCGAAGTGCTCTCGCACCCGTATCCTTTTTCATAGCCTGTTCGGCAATCCAATCCATCGCATCATCATCAAATGAAAGCTCCACTTCATCCAGTTCCAAAAGTCGCTTATACTGTTTTAAAATAGCATTCTTAGGCTCTATAAGAATCTTTTTGAAAGCCTCTTTATCAAGCTTTGAAAGTGTACATATAACAGGCAGTCTTCCTATAAATTCAGGTATCATACCGAATTTTCTTATATCCTCATTTGTGACCTTTGCATAGAGATTTTCATCATTATCATATTTATCTTTAAGATCCGAATTAAATCCCATGCTTGTATTTTTTTGAAGTCTTTCCTTTATAATATCATCAAGCGCAGGGAAGGCTCCACCGCATATAAAGAGTATATTATCAGTGTTTACAGTTTCCATAGGTGCCATAACATTCTTTTGATTTGTACCTACAGGTACCTCCACCTTGCTGCCTTCCAAAAGTTTTAAAAGCTCCTGTTGTACGCTCTCACCGCTTACATCTCTTGAATTGGTATTTTTCTTCTTTGCAATCTTGTCTATCTCATCTATAAATACGATACCGCATTCAGCTCTTTCCACATCATTACCTGCTGAAAGTAAAAGCTTTGATATAACGCTTTCTATATCATCACCTATATATCCGGCCTCGGTAAGAGAAGTTGCATCGGCTATAGCCAAAGGCACATTAAGAAGTTTTGCAAGTGTCTTTACCAGATAAGTCTTTCCGCTTCCCGTCGGTCCAATCATAAGGATATTTGACTTATCAACTCTTGTTCCTTCCTTATCCTTGTCTAAAAATATTCTTTTGTAATGATTGTATACTGCAACAGAGATTATCCTCTTGGCCTGATCCTGACCTATTACATATTCATCCAGCATCTCTTTTATTTTATGCGGCGCAGGTATATCCTTCATTGTAAAAAGAGGCTCTGTTCTCTTCTCATCTCTTTTCTTGACTCTGGCTCTTTCGGGTATGGGGTTCAAATTCATATTCGGTATTGTAAAGCTGCCAAGGTCCACATTTTTTAAATCGTCCATATTGATTTTTGACATATTGGTAAGCTTACTCATATCCATACTCTGCATAGAGTTGAAAGTTTTCTGTATACAGTCGGGACAGATATCTATACCTCCGGGCATTGATATCATCGTACCGGTCTTTGATTCCGGTCTCCTGCACATATAACATATTTTTTCATAATTATTATTTTTATCGTCTTTATCGTTTTTATTATAATCTATCTTGTCTTCCATTTTTCCATTCCTAATGTTTCAAACAGTTTTATGTTATTCTAGCACAAAAAGAAAAAATGTGCCATATTAGGGAAATACGGCACATTTTTATATTTATAAAACCTTACTGAGGAAGGTCTTAAGTCTTTCATTTTTTGGATTTGTGAAGAATTCCTCAGGTGCATTCTCTTCCACAAACTCACCTTCATCAAGGAAAACCACTCTGTTTGCCACCTCTCTGGCAAAGCCCATCTCATGTGTTACCACTACCATGGTCATCTTCTGCTGTGCAAGATCCTTCATAACTGTAAGCACTTCTCCTACCATCTCGGGATCAAGTGCTGAGGTAGGCTCATCAAAAAGCATTACATCGGGTTTCATGCAAAGTGCTCTGACTATAGCAACTCTTTGCTGCTGTCCGCCTGAAAGCTTTGAAGGATATTCATTTGCTCTGTCCGCAAGTCCTACTTTTTCCAAAAGGCTCATGGCATACTCCGTTGCAGACTCTTCATCAACACCCTGAAGCTTCATAGGTGCTATAATTAAGTTTTTAAGCACTGTCATATGTGGAAAAAGGTTAAACTGCTGAAAAACCATTCCCATTTTCTGACGATGTAAATCTATATTTACATCTTTTTTACATATGTCCGTGCCTTCAAACAATATCTCACCGCTGCTTGCTTCCTCAAGTCTGTTTAAGCATCTGAGAAATGTTGACTTACCCGAACCGGAAGGGCCGATAAGACATACTACATCTCCTTTGTTTATATCCAGAGAGATATCTTTAAGTACCTGCTTTTTATGAAAATGCTTGCTTAAATTTCTTACTTCAATAAGGTTTTTACCTTCCACTTCTAGCCAACCTCCTCTCAAGTAATTTTACCAAATAACTGAACAGCATTACCATGATAAGATAGAGTAGAGCAACCGCAAGGAAAGGCATCATTGCCGAATATGTTTTGCTTCTTATAACATCTCCCGCCTTTGTAAGATCATCCAAAGCAATATAACTTGCTACCGAGGTCTCCTTCATCAAAACGATAAACTCGTTTGCAAGAGTAGGCAATATATTCTTTATAGCCTGAGGCATTATTATAGTTATCATTGTCTGAGGATAGCTGAACCCCAAACTTCTTCCGGCTTCCATCTGTCCTTTCGGTACGGAGTTTATACCTGAGCGGAATATTTCAGCCTGATATGCTCCCGAGTTTATACCGAATGCAAGTATTGCGGCAAAGCTTTTATCTATTCTTACAGAACTGAATATAACAAAGTATATTATAAGGAGCTGAACTACTACAGGTGTTCCTCTTATTACTGTAATATAAATATTGCAAAGGAAGTTTAAAAACTTCAACTTCTTTGTATTATCGTATATATTTCTTACAACAGCCACTCCAAACCCCAGTATAAAACCAAGGATAACAGCAAAAAATGTAATCTTTAATGTGACGGCAAGTCCGTTTATGAGTAAAAGCCATCTGTTATCCGTTATAAAATTTAAAATAAATTGTGATTTTAACTCTTCAAACATATTAATTTGCCTTGATATATTTTGCAATAATGCTGTCCACTATTCCGTCAGCCTTTAACTCTGAAAGTGCCTTATTAACCGCATCTAAAAGTGCTGTATTACCTTTTTTGATTGCAATGGCATATTCCTCTTCTGCATATGCCTCGTCTAAAGTCTTAAGTCCGCTTGTCTCTTCAACAAACTTCTTTGCCACCTCACTGTCGATAACTACCGCGTCTATCTTTCCCTGGCTGAGTGCCTGAACCGCATCCATACCCTTTGCATATCTCTCAACAGTTGCACCCTTTATATCACTAACCAGGATATCTCCTGTAGTACCTGTCTGTACACCAAGTGTCTTGCCTTCAAGATCCGCACCTGAAGCTATAGTCGAATCATCTTTTACTATGATAAGCTGCTTTGATGTTGTATATGTATCTGAAAAATCAACACTCTGCTTTCTCTCCTCTGTAGCTGAAATACCTGCAATACCTACATCAGCTTTACCCGATGTTACCTCAAGGATAACGGAATCAAATGCTATATCCTCCACTTCAACTTCAAGTCCGAGCTTCTTGGCAACTTCTTCCGCTATCTCCATATCAATACCTACAATTTTATCACCGTCGTGGTACTCATATGGTGGAAACTCCGCATTTGTTGCCACTATAAGTTTTCCTGACTGTATAGTTTTTACTTCTCCTGAAGCTGTATCTGCCGCACTCTCATTTGCAGCCTTTGTTTCGGCAGTCTTTGAACCGCCACATGCTACCAAACCTGTTGCCATCAATCCCGATATAACCAATGCTAATATTTTCTTCTTCATAATATCCTCCATTTGTATATTTATCAATCACTATTGCATAATAATACACTCTTTTTTATAAGAATGCAAGAGTATTTTTAAAAATAAACATAGGAAAAGACTCCAACTCTGTATTTTTATAAGGTTATAATCCTAACCATAATAGTCCATACAAAATTAGAGTCCTAAATCCCAGCGTTTCATACCCAATAAATGCAATATATTTTCTCAGCTTATACTGCTGCTGAAGTTAAATATTTTTCCATCTCGTTCACGGCATGTTCTTCATCATTACCGTCTGCTGATATGTATACCTCTTTGCCATCACCAAACTTCAATGTCATCATGCCCATGATACTTTTTGCATTTACTTTTTTAGTACCACTTTCCACATAAATCCTGCTTTCAAACTGGCTGGCCACCTGTACTAGCATAGCTACCGGTCTGGCTTCAGTTTTTGCATCAATTGCAACCTTAACTGACTTCCTAACCATTTTCTCTCCTTACTTGTTCTCTTAACTGGCTTGCGATGTTTGAGAGTTTACGCAACCTATGATTAACCCCACTTTTCCCGAGCTGTGGACTAATCATTTTTCCAAGTTCCACCAATGAAGCATCAGGATTTTCCAGTCTGGCATTGGCTACCGCCTCCAGATTTGATGTCAATTTATCAAGTCCCATCATCTCTTTAATAAGTTGTATATCCTCAAGTTGAGAAAGTGATGCTGAAACCGTTTTATTTATATTTGCAGTCTCGCAATTCACTTTTCGATTTACATCGTTTCGCATTCCTTTTAAGATTCGAATATTTTCGAAACTCATAAGCGATGTAGGTGCTTCCATCAGACCAAGTGCCAATGATATTTGCTCACTGTCCTTTATGTATACTACATAAGCTTTTTTTCTTGTAGTAATTTTAGGTAATAATGACAAGTCTTCCATCAATTCTTTTAAAAAAAGTGCATCCTCCATAGTTGAACATACTATCTCCAAATGATATCCTTTTTCGGGATCCGTTATTGAGCCTGAGGATAGAAATGCTCCTCTAAAGAAGGCCTTTTTACAACATGAATTCAGTAAGACCGTATTACTGCCAAGAAGCAAATCGTCTACCAACTCTTGATTTTTAAGAAGCTTTATAGCTTTAAGCACCTCTTTGGCCCCTGCAGCGTCTACAATACTTACAGAATACAGGCGCTTACGTTTCACCAAAGTACTATTGCTTATTACTACATCTGTATTTATATTAAATGTTTTTTTTATTAATGTAAAGTACTTTCTGGCAAGTCCTGAAAATTCAGTGTTTATTTTTAAAGACAATTCACCACTTTGTGATAAAGAAACAGTACCAATGAAGTAAACAATTGCCAAAATTTCTGCAAGTATGCAATGCCTAACCGTAGGATTTATCCTTGCGATTTCATTTTTCACTTCTGAAGAAAATGTCATCCGCTCTCCTATCTTTGTGAAATTCTTGAAATATTTTTGCCCATATCTCTGTGTTCCAGTCTGACACCGATACCCTCTATATTATCAAGTCTTTCTTTAAGAGCCGCCGCAATAGCTACCGAACGGTGTTGTCCGCCTGTGCAACCTATGCCTATTACCAAAGCGCTCTTACCCTCATCAATATATCTGGGTATCAGAAATTTAATCATATCATCCAGCTTATCAAGAAAAATATCCGCATCATTATTTGAGAAAACATAATCCGAAACTTCCTTTTCTTCACCTGTTTTCAACCTTAGCTTTTGATCGTAAAAAGGGTTCGGTAAAAATCTTACATCAAATAACAGATCGGGATCATCCGGTATACCGTACATATATCCGAATGAAAGCACTGTAACAAAAAGATTATTAAAAGACTTTCCGTCAACATAGATTTTTTTAAGTTCCTGTTTCAACTCTTTAGTCAAAAATCTGCCTGTATCAAGTATTCTGTCCGCTCTCTCTCTTAAAAATGCCAATCTTTCTCTCTCAAGATTTATTCCGTCTATAAGTCTGCCCTCTGCGGCTAAAGGATGATTTCTTCTTGTCTCTTTGTATCTTTTTATCAATGTTTCATCATCCGCTTCAAGAAAGAGAATTTCCATATTGATTTTTTTATGGCTGAGTTCATCAAATACTTCCTGTAATCCGTTAAGTCCGCTTCGGATATCGATACCTAAAGCTATGCCCTTCATACCTCTTTCGGATTCGATTGTAAGATCTACAAAGTTTAACAAAAGTTCTACCGGCAAATTGTCGACACAGTAATATCCGAAATCCTCAAACATCTTTAATGCAACAGTCTTACCTGAACCGGACATTCCTGTTACAATTATCATCTTCATATCAAATCATCCTTACTTCACATTCAAGTTTTACACCGAACTTTTCACACACTTCTTTCTTTATATGTTCTATCAGCTTCTTTATATCATCAGATGAGGCATTGTCATAATTTATTACAAAACCGCAGTGTTTTTGAGATACTGCGGCACCTCCGAGCCTGAAGCCTCTAAGTCCGGCATCATCTATAAGTTTACCTGCAAAATACCCTTCAGGTCTCTTAAATGTGGAACCTGCACTGGGATACTCCAGCGGCTGTTTTTCACTTCTCCTGTTGTTTAAATCCTCTATTTGTGCTCTTATTTCATCCTTATTTCCATGCTCAAGTTTAAGCTTTGCAGCCAGTACAATCTCTTTATTTGCTAAAATATTACTTTTTCTGTAACCGAGGTCAATTTCTGAAACATCTTTCCATTTAATGCTTCCGTCAGCACAAAGCACCTTCACTTTCGTCAGTACATTTGACATCTCTCCGCCATATGCACCTGCATTCATTACTATCGCACCGCCAAGGCTTCCCGGTATACCGCAGGCAAATTCAAATTCCGTCAGTGAATTTTCCATAGCATAATCACTTATCTTATCAAGTCCCAATCCGGCACCTGCTTCTATAATATTGCCCTCATGTGTAATACTGTTATTTAAACAAACCGTGGAGATAATCACTCCGTCATAGCCTTTGTCATCCGCCAGTATATTGCTGCCTTTTCCAAAGATATAATATTTTAAGTTTTCTTTTTTTATTATATCCATACATCGGCTCAGTTCTTCCTCAGTGACGGGAGTCAGAAAATAATCACACTCCCCTCCTACTTTAAAAGTAGTATGCTTTTTTAACAATTCACCGGTTTTGCAATTTTCACCAAGGATACTTTTAAAATCCATCTGCATTTTGTCTCCGCTACTATTTTAATATCAATCTTTTCCGGCTATATTTGCCTGTACTCTGTTGTAGAGTTCCTTTGCCGCATTGTATCCCATCTGTTTCTGTCTGTGATTTACAGCCGCGGTTTCTACAATGATTGCAAGGTTTCTACCGGGTCTTACAGGTAAAACATGACATACAACCTTATTTCCCAAGTACTCTATATAATTATCCTCAAGTCCGAGTCTGTCATAGTCCTTATTTTGTACCCAATCTTCAAGCTGTATTACCAGATCGATGGACTGGGTATCCTTAACGCTGAGTACACCGAATAACGCCTTTACATCTATAATTCCTATTCCCCTAAGCTCAATAAAATGCTTGGTTATATCAGGTGCCGTTCCTACCAAAGTCTGCTGTGACACCTTTCTGATTTCAACAACGTCATCGGATACAAGTCTGTGACCTCTCTTTACAAGTTCAAGAGCCGCCTCACTCTTTCCGATACCGCTGTCTCCGGTTATAAGTACTCCTTCACCGTATACATCCACCAAAACACCATGTATGGAAATAACAGGAGCCAATTGTACATTAAGCCATCTTACAAGCTCTGCGGTAATATAAGTTGTAGACTGTTCAATGCCGAGACATGGTACACCATAATGTACACAGTAAGAAATCATATCCTCATCCGGCTTTATTCCTCTTGCATATAGTACACATGGAACCTTATATGAAAGCAGCTTATCATAGGTTTCCTTTCTCTTTTCGTCATTCAATGTCTGAATAAATGCATTCTCCACATTACCTATTATCTGTACTCTTTCACTGTCAAAATGATCAAAGAAACCTGCCAGCTGTAATGCCGGTCTGTTTATATCAGGATGCTTCAATATTATAGATTCCGTATCTATATCCGGTGTGAAGTTTTCCAGATTCAAATCCTTTATTAGTTCCTTGATTGTTACGTTTTCTCCCATAGTACCTCCTATCATGATTCCCCCTATCTTAAGACTTATCCCAAAAGCTCAAGCAATTCCTCTTTTGAAATATTTGCCAAGGATATGCCCTCTTCAAAGTTTAATACTCTGTCAGCCAAATCCTTCTTTGACTCTTGAAGCTTAACTATCTTCTCTTCTATAGTTCCCTTTGCAATAAGTCTGTAAACCGTTACTTTATTTTTTTGCCCTATTCTGTGGGCTCTGTCTGTGGCCTGATTTTGTGCCGCAAAATTCCACCACGGATCATAGTGAATAACTATGTCGGCACCTACAAGATTAAGACCGGTACCTCCCGCTTTCAATGAAATAAGGAATACATTTGTATCGTCATTATTAAAATCATTTACAAGCTTGATTCTTTTTTCTTTACTTGTAGAACCTGTAATAACATAGCTGCTTATATTTTCTTCTTCAAATCTCTTCTTTATTATATCAAGCATTGAAGTAAATTGTGAAAATAAAAGAATTTTATGTCCTGCTTCTATACCGCTTTTTACAAGATCGATGCAGGTTTCAAGTTTTGCTGAATCTCCGGTATAATCTTCAAAAATAAGCCCCGGATCGCAGCAGATTTGTCTTAACTTTGTAATCTCCGACAATATTATCATCTTTGAACTGTTATATTCTTCATTGCCGTTTAATACATTTTTCAGTTTGGTAAGTTCGGTATCATATGCCAACTGCTGCTTTTTATCAAATCTTGATACTCTGACTTCTTCTATCTTATCCGGCAAATCCGTTGCCACCTCGGACTTAAGCCTTCTAAGTACAAAAGGACTGATCATCTTTGAAAGAAGCTTTGCGCTTTCATCATTACCGTCTTTTACTATAGTATTTTCATACTTTGATTTGAATGAATTATAACTGTACAAAAATCCCGGCATTATATAATCAAAAATACTCCAAAGCTCACTTAATCTGTTCTCTATCGGTGTTCCGGTCAAAGCATACTTTACATCAGCTTTCACAGTTTTTACCGCTTTTGCAACTCCGGTATTTTGATTTTTTATAAACTGGGCCTCATCAATTATCTGATGAGAAAATCTCATATCATGATACAGTGAAATATCTCTTCTTAAGGTATCATAAGAACTTATATAGATATCAAAATCTTCATGCTCTTCAATACTTTTTTGCCTTTCTTCTTTGGCGGCTGCAAGTACACATACTCTAAGTTCACCCTTTGTATCAAATTTTGATATTTCCTCACTCCAATTATATACTAAAGATGCCGGACATACTATAAGAGCTTTTTTAAGTCTTCCGTTCTTTTTTGCATCTATCAAAAGAGATATAATCTGCAGAGTCTTTCCAAGTCCCATATCATCTGCCAAAATCCCGCCAAATCCCAGCTCTTCCACGGAACGCAACCATTTAAAGCCTTCTTTTTGATATTTCCTTAAAACATTTGACACTTCATCCGGCGGAACAAAGTCTATGGATTTTATATTGTCAAATTTCTCAATCAGTTTTACAAAACTCTCATCTCTTCTTTCTACCAGTTCATTATGCGCTTCCATCATTTCATCAATATAGAGTGAACGATACAAAGGAACTGTAAGTGCACCGGTTCTCAAATCTTTCGGAGAAATTTCCAGTACATTCAGCATCTCATTGAAATTCTTCATGTACTCGGAATCCATATTTATAAAAGCTCCGCTCTTTAAACGATAATATTTTTTCTTTTTTCTGTAACTTGTAACAATATTTGCAAGTTCCTCTACACTCATATCATCTGATAAGAATTCCAGTTGCAAAAGATTTGAATTTACAGATACTCCCACTCCGGCAGCAGGCTTTTTGTATACTCTGATATTATTGAAAGCTTCGCTTCCAAGTACCTTCCCATATTTATTTAATTTATCAATACCCGAAACCTTCAGCTCATAAAGTTCCTCTTCTGTCTCTGCACTAAGGAAATTTTGCTTATCCTCATTGGGAAGATATATTTTTAAAGCCTCTATAGCCTTTTCTTCCCGTTTTTGATTTCTTAAAAGCTCATTATCATTTCTTTCAAATATTTTCCCCGATAAAATATCCACTCTGCCGCCGGTATAAGTTGCTTCCGCTCTTCCCGTTACAATGTTATCTTCCATATCAAGATAATATGTAATCTCCGGCTTTTCAGGCACAAAACTTATTGCCTCGGGAGCATTATCTACTATATTCGCATAATCTTTTATACTTGGCAATACATTGGAATAAAACCTGCCTATATTTTTTCTTCCTATCTTTATCTCCCGATATCCGTACCCTGACTCATTCATTGCTTTAAATATCTTCAAAAGATTTTCATCACATCTGTTAAGATAATTATCTTTAATGCAGTATACATAATTGTTTGATATAAACGACAGAGGAAAATCCACTTCCAGGTTTATACCTGCAAACAGATCTCTGTCATAAATAGAATTTATCCCGATAGTAATCTTTTCATTGAAATCTCTAAGTTCAATATCTGTAACGGTTTTCTTTGAGAAGTACTCTGTTGTCAGCTCTACTTTTTCTCCGACAAGTAAGTTGTAAATATCATCTATATTTGCTCCGTCTACCGGTATTTTCGATACATTTAGGCCTGTCTTTACATAATCAAGCAGTTTATAGCTTATAGAGGCCTCTGTATCCACAAGTCCTTCAATAAACTTTACATACTTTATACTCTTATCGTCAAATGCCCCATATCCAAGCTTAACACTGTCGTTTTTACCAAGAGGATAAATTTCATTATCTCTTAGTGCATCAACAAAATTCCTGTAACTTTTTATCTGCACAAGCTTTTTTCTGCCGATTTTAAACTGTATATATAAGCTTGTATCATACTCGCTCTTATACGACATTATAAGCTTAGGTACTATATGTACAGGTTCTTCATTAATGTCGGTTTCTTCATCAAAATGCGAAAGAAAAGCTTCCCCGAAGTAATTTGTTTCATCCCCCAGCTCATGGCTGTCTAAATATGCATTTAAAAGAAACACCGTTGCAACCACATGTTCGCAGTTCCTTGTATCATTAAGGTACCCTCTGATTCTGTTTTTATCAGAACATTTCGAACAACTACAATATGCTCTTTTTAATCTGTCTTTGCCAAACTCTATATCCACTTTGCAATTTTCAGATGATTCAACCTTTGCAACCGCTATTCCGCAAACGTTAGGATCCTGAGTATAATATCCGTATGCATTTCCATATGATATTATACCGTCGCTTACTTCAGTCAAACGTACCTGATTGTTTTTTATCAGCTCTTTAGCCTTCTTTGCAGTATCGGCAGACATAGAAAGGCTATCTATAATAGCCTCTCCGTCGAAGTATTTATAAATAGCCTTTTTCTCTTCCGTATCCGAAGCGGATATCATATCCGCCTTTATATTTTCCATATCTTCTTTTTCTTTTTTTAAATCAGCGGCTGTTTTCACGCCGTCAAGAAAACGAAAATCCATTTTTATTCCTCATTCTTTAATATATCAATAGCAGCACTAAGCTGATTGTCGGAATCAGTTCCTATCTTTGCACCTTCATTTAAATCCACCTCTAAATCAGGCTTTATTCCTACCTTATGTAAGTCATAACCTGACGGAGGATAGTAATGCTGTGTAGTAATTTTAACTGCCGTACCGTCTCCAAGTGGAAGTACATTTTGTACTATACCCTTACCGAATGTGGTTTTTCCTACCACTGTACCCCACTCAAAGTCTCTGAATGTGGCTGTAAAAACTTCCGATGCGGATGCCGAGTTCTCATTTACAAGTACAACCATAGGAATCTTTAACTCATGACTTCCGTCAGAATAATACTCCTCTCTTTTTCCGTACTTGTCTTCCGTATATAAAACCAATCCGTCAGGCAGTATATAATCAAGCATATCCACCACCTGATCAAGCAATCCTCCCGGGTTTCCACGAAGGTCCACTATCAGCTTTGTCATTCCCTGTGACTGCAACGACTCTATATTTGATTTAAACTGCTCCGAGGTAACCGCATCAAACTGACTTACAGCTATATAGCCGATATTGTTATCAAGCATTTTACCTGCTACGGTCTCCACCTCTATAGATCTTCTTGTAAGGTCAAGTTCAACTTCTTTTCTTTCATCACCTCTGAGGACTGTCATTTTAAAACTTGTGCCCTCTTCACCTCTGATTTTGGTCTTTACAAGTATATCCATATCCGTTCCGGCAACTTCTTCACCGTCTATTTTATAGATAATATCTCCGACCTGAAGCCCCGCATCATTTGCCGGACTGTTATCAAATATCTTTACAATGGTGATAATCTTGGTATTCGGATTTTGTGAAACCACGGCACCAATACCTGAGTACTTACCCTCGGTATCTTCATTGAGCGCCTTGTATTCCTCCTTTGTATAATATACCGTATAAGGATCTCCAAGTCCGTTCATCATTCCGGCGTAAATACCGTCTTCCAACTTTGTCATATCTTCATCAAACAGAAAATACCTGTCTATGATATTTTGTAAAACCGATGTCTTTTCTTCTATTTTTTTATAGTCCAGCTTACTGTTTCTCTTTAAAAACAGCGAAAGTACATTTCCGTTATTGAATGCAAAAGCAAATCCTACATATACCAAAACAAACGATGTCATGATTCCCAGAATAAATCCTATAACCCCGTTCATTCTCCCTTTTCTTTTTTGATTTCTTTCCCGATTCCTATCATCTCTTAGGCCGGAACCGTTTGCACCGGCTCTTCCTTGTTGTCTTTCATTGATATATTTCTCATAGTCATCTATTTCACGATGCTCAAACATATAACACCTCCATTTTCTCTATCCCCTACTATATCACACATTAAAAATAAAGGGGAGATATAAATCTCCCCATATACTAATTTATTAAATTTTATTTTCAAACTTAGTAGCCGAGTTTATCCATGTATGACATATACTTTACAACCATCAATGCGATCTTAAAGGTGATTGCATCCTCAAACATTCTAAGGTCAAGTCCTGTACTCTTTTGAAGCTTATCCAAACGATATACCAAAGTATTTCTATGGATAAAGAGCTGTCTTGATGTTTCGGATACATTCAGACTGTTTTCAAAGAATTTGTTGATTGTAGTAAGTGTCTCTTCATCAAGATCCTCAGGATTCTTTCCGTCAAATATCTCCTTGATAAACATCTTGCAAAGAGGTATAGGTAACTGATAAATAAGTCTTCCTATTCCAAGTCTTGAATATGCAACAATGTTCTCTGCAGCATAGAATATCTTACCTACATCAAGTGCCATCTTAGCTTCTTTATAAGACTTTGACACCTCTTTGATCTCATTTACTATAGTTCCGTAAGCAACTGTAACGTTCAAGATTCCGATAGAATTAAGCTCATCTATAACAGATCTTGCCACCCTGTCCAAATCCTCGTATGCAGATCCTTCCTTCATCTCTTTTACAAGAATGATATCTCTCTCATCAACAGCCGTAACAAAGTCCTTATTTCTTGATGCAAAAAGAGCTTTTACAGCTTCAAGGCTTGATACATCTCTCTCATTCTTTGTTTCAATGATATATACCACTCTTCTTACAGTAGTCTCGATATGTAATTTCTTTGCTCTGTTGTAGATATCTACAAGCAGCAAATTGTCAAGCAAGAGATTCTTTATAAAGTTGTCTTTATCAAATCTCTCCTTATACGCTATAAGAAGGTTCTCTACCTGGAATGATGCCATTCTTCCCACCATATAGGTGTCATCGGTTGTTCCCTCAACCATAAGAACATACTCAAGCTGATGCTCATCAAAAATCTTAAAAAACTGGAATCCTCCTATTGCCTGAGAGTCTGCGAGAGAACTCGCAAATGTACTTACCTGTAATCCGTAAGTATCGGCCTCGGCAAAAGTTGTTGCTAAAACCTTACCCTCAATGTCACAAACACAAAGTTCTGTTCTCGTAATACTCTTTAAACCATCTATGGTATTTTGAAGAATCTGGTTTGAGATCATATAATTATCTCCTTTACTCTATTACTTTTCTCTACCATCTCATACAAAAATCAGAATGAGACAGTCATTAATCAGCCGTCATATTTGACAACAATTAATTTTCGAATCCGATCTGCTCTAAATACCTGATAGCAGATATTAACAAGTTTCACATAAATAATAATGCATTATCACAAGTAAATCAATAGGAAATACGATTTTTTTAATTTGTTTATGTAATTTTGCCCATACATAATAGGGTATACGAGTGTTCTATTAAAAATTTACCATATCTATAAAGAACGTCATGTGCCGTTTTCACTTATTGTAGATATTATATAAAAACTTTAAAAGTTTATTTCACCGGTAAATACATACTCGGCCTTACCTCTCATATATATCTCATCACCGACAAGACTGATGTCAAGATTTCCTCCAAGCAGGTGAACTCTTACGGTAGTTTCACATAATCCTCTTTTCATTGTGGCAAACGCACTTGCACATGCTCCCGTGCCGCAGGCAAGAGTTTCTCCGGATCCTCTCTCCCATACTCTCATATGAATATTCTTTCTGTCTTCTATATAGATAAATTCGGAATTTACCTTTTGCGGAAATCTCTCATGTTTCTCATAGTACTCGCCGACATTTTCAAGATTCATCTCTTTAAGTTCTTTCAAAGAATCTACATAATATACGGCGTGCGGATTTCCTATATCCACTCCTATAAACTCTTTCTCTTCACCGTTTATCAATATCTTCTCAGGAAAATCCGATGTAATTTTTGCCTTGCCCATATTTACATTAATATATTCGGCAACACCGTCTTTTGGTTCCACTTCAATGTACTTAATGCCTGCGCCTGTTTCCATGGTAAACTTTTCAGACTTCACATAGCCATGGTCGTATACATATTTTGCCACACATCTTGAGCCGTTTCCACACATAAGCCCCCTACTTCCGTCGGCATTGTACATATCCATCTTTACATCCGCTATATCCGAAGGGCATATAAGTATCAGACCGTCACTGCCGATACCGAAATGTCTGTCACTTACCTTTATAGCAACCTCACTTGGATTTTCCACCTTTTCCTTGAAGCAGTCCACATATACATAGTCGTTTCCCGCTCCCTGCATTTTTACAAACTTCATAAAATTCTCCATCTATATTTATTCCTTACCACCATATAACAAACAAATCTTTTTTGCCGTATTGATAATGGTTTCTCCGTTTTTCATACTGCTGATCTGCAAATATTTATGCGCCTCAGGCTCTGTCATATTCTTATACTTTATCAAAAGTTCCTTGGCTTTTTGTATAGCCATAAAATTCTTGCTGCCACGCTCTTCCTGCTTTTTCTTTCTTTTTCTCTCATAATAAAGTTTATCCGATATTTCACTCACCTTTTTTACCAATTCTATTACTTTAAAAGGCATCGGTAAAAAGTTTATATCTTCATCCGGGTTTTCATCAAGCTTACCGGGTGAACATACCAGCAAAAGCTCGCAGGTTTCATTCATATTCTCCTTAATCTCCATATATTGCATATCATTAAGCTGATAAGCACAGACCACAATGCCATAATCAATATCGTCAGACAGATTTATTGCCTGAGCACCTGATGCCACCACTCCGACAATAGAATATCCGTTTTTTATCAAAATCGACCTCAAAACCTTGCTGTCACTAGGATTTGGAAATGCAATGATTATATCTGACATCACTGTCCTTTCTCCTTGATTAAAAACTAAAAAAGTTCTTTACTAGAATCTTTCCAGATATTTCTTAATCTCCCAGTCTGTTATAGCATTGTTAAATTCGTTCCACTCGATTTTCTTTGCCTCTATGTACTCATCAAATATTTGAGCTCCAAGTTTTTCCTTCACAAAATTTGAATTTTCAAATTCATCTATTGCCTCACTTAATGTATCCGGAAGCTTTTTAATAGTATAATTTTTTCCCGAGTACATATTTTCATTAATGGCATCTTCAAGCTCCATATTATTTTCAATCCCGTCAATTATTGAATATATCAGCATTGCAATACAAAGATACGGATTTGTAGCGGAATCCGGGCTTCTAAGTTCAAGTTTTATCTGATTGTTTCTTTCTGTCGGTATTCTAAGAAGAGCACTTCTGTTTGAATTTGAGCTCCACGACACATATACCGGTGCATCAAAATTCGGCTTCAATCTCTTATAAGAATTTACCAAAGGATTATTTATAAGTGATAATTCCCTTGCATGATGAAGAATTCCCGCAATTGTTGATTTTGCCTTTGAACTTAGCATTGCATTATCTTCAAATATATTTTTTCCGTTATCGTCAAAGACGGAAATTTTAAAATGCATTCCGCTTCCGTTTTCATTCTCAAAAAGTTTCGGCATAAAGGAAGCACTGAGACCATGTCTTTTTGCCAAAGTTTTTACCGCCATTCTGAATGTCTGAATGGCATCGGCACATTTTAGCGCATCCTGATCCGTAAAATCTATCTCATGCTGAGCCTTTGCTATCTCATGATGTGAAGACTTTATCTTTATACCCATCTCTTCCAAAGTCAGCACAATATCTCTTCTGATATTTTCAGACATATCAAGAGGTCCGATATCAAAATAGCTGGCCTTTTCCTTTACATTCAAACTCACTTCACCTTTATCATCAGTGTTAAGCAAAAAGAATTCGCACTCGGCTTCAATAAATATATTAAGTCCCGACTGCCTTGCTTTATCATATGCATCAAGTAATACTGCCCTCGGGTCAGCTTCAAAAATGCTTCCGTCCGTTCTGTGAATATTGCAGATAAATCTTGCAACCTTTCCCTGCTGCGGCCTCCATGGAAATATACAAAAGGTAGAAAGATCCGGATGCAAATACAAATCCGAATCTTCTATAGGTGCAAATCCCTTCACACTTGAACCGTCAAAAAGGATCCTGTTTTCCATGGCATCCTCAAGCTGGCTTGCAGTTATTGCGATATTTTTCAAAGTTCCGAAAATATCGGTAAACTGCAATCTGATAAATTCTACATCTTCCTCTTCAACTATGGCAAAAATCTCTTCCTTCGTCATTGCTCACCTTTTCTTTAAAACTTATTAAGCACCCTTTTTAACCTTTCGAGTGCATCATCAACATCTTCTTTTGAAATAATAAGCGGCGGGATAAATCTCAAAACATTGCTTCCGGCATTGATAAGTACCATCTTCTCATCAAGAAGCGCATGCTTTATAATATCGGCCACAGATCTGTCAAACTCCATACCGAGAAGCAATCCCTTTCCTCTGACTTCCTTTATAAAAGGATATTCCTCTACCATACCCTCAAGTTTTTCTTTGAGATAATCTCCCACTGCTTTTACATTTCCTGTTATGTAATCTTCCTTAAAGATATCCAGCACCTTGGATACCACCGCACATACCAAAGGATTTCCTCCATATGTGGAACCGTGATCTCCCGGCTTTAATACATCGCTTGCCTTACCCGATGTCAAAAAGGCACCTATAGGCACACCGTTACCAAGTGCCTTTGCCGCCGTCATAACATCAGGCTTGATGCCGTATTCCTGCCAGGCAAAATACTGTCCTGTTCTTCCCATTCCACATTGAATCTCATCAAAAATCAGTATCAAATCATGTTCATCTGTAAGCTTTTTGATACCCTCAAGGAACTCTTTCGTTGCAGGATGAATTCCACCCTCACCCTGTACCGTCTCAAGTATTATAGCACAGGTTTTGTCACTAACAAGTTTTTTTACAGACTCTATATCATTATATTTTGCAAATTTTACTCCGGGAATCAGCGGATAAAAGTCCTCTCTGTAATGCTCATTTCCCGTTACCGAAAGCGCACCTAGGCTTCTGCCGTGAAAGCTTCCTTCCATAGCGATTATTTCAAATCTGCCGCCGGTTATTGTACCGTATTTTTTTGCAATCTTTATTGCACCCTCTATAGCCTCGGTACCTGAGTTTGTAAAAAACACCTTTTCCATCCTACTGATTTCAATAAGCTTTTCTCCGGCCTCTATAACAGGCTCATTATAAAAATAGTTTGATATATGCCAAAGCTTATCAGCCTGAGCCTTCAGGGCTTCATTAACTCCCTTATAATTATATCCCAGTCCCTGCACCGCAATGCCTGCAAAGAAATCCAGATATTCATTTCCGTCGGTATCAAAAAGCTTTATTCCGTCACCGTGGTCAAATACCACCTGATACCTGTTATATATCTTTAATAATAATTGTTCGGCACAATCTATTGAATCTTTCATCTTCATAACTGATCTCCTACTATCATGGTACCTATACCCTTGTTTGTAAACATCTCAAGCAAAAGGCAATGTGCAACCCTGCCGTCTGCAATCGTCACCCTGTTTACTCCGTTTTTTACAGCATCCACACAGTTTGCAAGCTTCGGCAGCATACCTCCGCCCATCTGTCCGTTTTCTATAAGCTTTTCAATCTCGCTTATACTTATCTTTTCTATCAAGCTACTCTTGTCATTAAAGTCCTTGTATACACCTTCAACATCTGTAAGAAATGCCAGTTTCTCGGCCTTCAAAGCCTTTGCAACAGCACATGCCGCATCGTCAGCATTTACATTGTAGCTTGTATACTCCTTATCAAAACCTACAGGGCATATAACAGGTAAAAAATCTTTTTCCAAAAGGTCAAAGATAATATCGGGGTTTACCTCACTCACTTCTCCGACCAGACCTATATCCTCTCCGTCCACTTCCTTTTTATGGCAATGCAAGAGTGAGCCGTCCTTTCCGCTGATACCTACAGCCTTCATTCCAAGCTCTTCTATCATCTGTACCAGCTCTTTATTCACTTTATTAAGTACCATTTCCACAACTTCCATGGTTGCATCATCTGTAAATCTTAACCCGTTTACAAAATGAGGTTCAATATTTACTTTTTCAAGCCATTTGGAAATCTCCTTGCCTCCACCGTGGACTATAACAGGCTGCATACCTACAAGCTTTAAAAGCACTATATCCTGTATTACCTTTTTCTTTAAGTTCTCATCAAGCATTGCGGAACCGCCATACTTTACAACCACTATCTTTTTATTAAACGCCTGTATATACGGCAGTGCCTCAATAAGAGTCCCCGCCTTTTCAAGTAATTTATCCATAAAACACCTCTTTAGCTTCTGTAGTCCGCATTTATTTTTACATAGTCAAATGTCAAATCACATCCCCACGCCGTTGCACCAAAATCTCCCATGTTTAACTTTATCAAAGCTCTGACTTCCTTTGCAGATAATATCTTGGTTGCTTTTTCTTCATCAAAGCCTACAGATACACCGTCCTTATATATCAAAATCTTTCCGTTTTCACTCTCAAAGTAAAGCTCCATATTGTCGGGATCAAACTTTTCGCCGCTGTAGCCAAGCGCACAAAGAATTCTTCCCCAGTTGGCATCATGTCCGAATATTGCCGCCTTTGTAAGTGATGAGGTAACTACAGATTTTGCCAAAGTTCTTGCGGTCTCCTTAGTCTTTGCTCCCTCTACCACCACTTCAAAAAGCGCTGTTGCTCCCTCACCGTCTCCTGCAATCATCTTTGAAAGAGAGGTTGTAACGAAATTCAGATTGCTTTTAAATACCTTATATTCCTCACTGCTTTCACAGACTATCTTTTCATTATCCGCAAGTCCGTTTGCAAGTATTATAAGAGAATCATTTGTGGATGTATCTCCGTCCACGCTTACCATATTGAAGGTATCCACCACATCATCTATGAGCGCCTTTAATAAAAGCTCCTTTGAGATGTTCACATCTGTTGTGATAAATCCGAGCATCGTGCACATATTCGGATGTATCATCCCCGAACCTTTGCACATAGCTCCCATCTTTACAGTCTTTCCGGATATTTCAAACTCTATCGCGATTTCCTTTGAAACTGTATCCGTAGTCATTATGGCCTTGGCCGCCTCATTGGCAGCCTTTTCACTCTGCTCCAAAGAATTTGAAAGAGATTCTATTCCGGCGCAAATCTTGTCTATAGGAAGCTGCATACCTATAACACCTGTGGATGCCAAAAGTATTGAATTCTCTTCTACTCCCAGTTCGGATGCCACTTTCTTTGCGCTCTGCTTACAATACTCCATCCCCTCATCCTTGGTGCAGGCATTGGCAATACCTGAATTTATAACTATTGCATTTACATAAGTCTCACTGTCCGTTATTTTTCTGTCCCAAAGTACAGGTACCGCCTTTACAAGATTTGTGGTGTAGACTCCTGCAGATATTGCAGGAACTTTGGAAAAAATCATAGCCATATCTGTTCTGTTTTTATATTTTATATTCGCCTCTGTTGCACTTGCCAAAAAACCATTCGGTGCACATATTCCGCCATTTATTATCTTCATAAATTCTCCTTATATATTGTTAAGATTAAATATACTCTTTATGCCAAGCTTTAAGCCTTGTATAGCCGGTTATGCTACAATACTTGATATATTTTCCTCATTCAGTACAAGTTCATAGCTGTTTATATCCTTATTTTGTTTCCAGTTTTGACTCTTCCAAAAAATATTTCCTGCAAGATTTTGCTTGAATGCTATAAGAGTTATCTTACTTATCCCTTCGGCATTTACCCTCTCTATGGCCTCCTTTACCATCTTACCGGCTATATTTTCTCCTCTGCACTTTGAATCCACACATACATGGTAAAATGTCGCCTGTCTGCCGTCATGACCTGAAAGTATGGTTCCGACTATTTGATTATTCTTTACGGCCACAACACTAAGCCCTATATTTCTGTCAAGAAATCTTTTTATATGTTCAAAATCATCATCAACCGCCCTGATTCTGAATCCTTTTATACTTTTCCAAAGAGCCATCACCTCAGTGTAGTCATCTATTTTCATTGTCCTTATTTCTATATCTTTTTTCATCATATTGACATCGGTAAACTTTTTAATCCACATTCTTCATCTATCCCAAACATTAAATTCATATTCTGGATGGCCTGACCTGCAGCCCCCTTTATAAGGTTGTCAATGGCACCGGTCACCACTATCCTGTTTGTCCTCTTATCTGTTACATAGCCTATATCCACAAAATTGCTTCCCTTAACAAATCTTGTTTCTGCATTCTCATTTTTCCTAAGAAGCCTTATAAACTTCTCATTTGCATACTCGCTCTCATAGGCATTTTTTATATCTTCTTCACTTACTCCCGACTTCAATGCGGCATATGCAGTCACCAGAATTCCTCTCATCATAGGAACCAGATGAGGTGTAAAACTAATCACAATATCTTCTCCTGCCGCCTTTGAAAGTTGAGCTTCTATTTCAGGCGTATGTCTGTGGCTTCCGATTCCGTAGGCCTTCATATTTTCATTTACTTCACAAAAAAGGTTGTCAACCTTCGCACTTCTTCCGGCTCCCGAAGTTCCCGACTTTGCATCTATTATAATGCTGTTTTTATCTATCAGCTTATGCTTTAACAGCGGCTGCAACGAAAGTATCGAACAGGTCGGATAACAACCGGGATTTGCAATCAGCCTTGCTTTCTTTATATCTTCACGGTAAAGCTCAGGCAGGCCGTATACAGCCTCTTTTATAAGATTTTTTGACTTGTGCTCAAGCTTATACCACTTTTCATATACATCCACATCTTTTATTCTGAAGTCCGCCGAAAGATCTATTATCTTGGCATTTGAAAGTACCTCATCATTTATATTCTCAGCCAGAAAGCCTTGAGGTGTAGCCGTAAATATAATGTCCGCTTTCTTTGACAGTTCAAAGACATTGTCGTTTTCGCAGATTTCATCTGCATATTTATACATACTTCTAAATACCTTCGAGTAACTCTCGCCTGCAAAGCTCTTTGAACCGAATCCGACTATTTTCACATCATCTCTTTGTAACAACAGTCTAATAAGCTCGGCTCCTGCATATCCTGTAGCTCCGACAATACCTACCTTTATCATAAAAACACCTCTCTTCCTTTCCCACTTTGTTATAATTACTTTTATAGTTTCATAATTATACACTTTTTGTGCATAAAATCAAGGTTTTGTGCATAAAATTTTTTGAACAAAAAATAGTCGAGCAACTTAATAAGAGTACTACTCGACTTTTTGTAATCATATATTTACATTTGATTACAGCAGTGTTATACTAAAAATGTAAGAATATTTATATTCGGAGGTATTAAATATGGCAAGCACACTTATCCAATTTAGAACAGAAGACACTGAAAAAATTAAATCTATACAAATTCTTGATAAACTTGGTCTCACACTTCCGGCATATCTTAAAATGTGTATATCAAGACTCAATCAGGAACAGGGTATTCCATTTAGTATGAAGCTTGATGCCACTGATACTCCCGGAATCAGTGCTATAAAAAAAGCAAGCAAGATTGCAGAGGAATATAATATTTCCGATATGTCACCTGATGAGATAAATGCAGAAATAGCAGAGGCAAGAAAAGAATTATGAAGTATTTCGTTGTTATTGATACTAATGTTCTTGTCTCTGCAGTATTAAAATATAATTCTATTCCGGGAACTATTATGGAATTTGCCTTCAATGGTAAAATTATACCTGTTTTAAATAAAGAAATCGAATCAGAATATAGAAATGTTTTATTGTGTCCAAAATTTCATTTAACGACCGATATCGTGGATGATATTATAAATGAATTTAAACAAAAGGGGCTGTATATTAATGAAAATCATATTGATATAGATTTACCGGATCCTAAAGATGTACTTTTCTACGAAGTTGTTATGGAACAGAGAGAATCAACTCAATCTTGGCTGGTAACAGGAAATATAAAACATTTTCCAAATGAGACATTTATTGTAACTCCAAGGCAAATGCTTGATATTATTTTAAATGAAGATATGGATTAAAATAATTAACTAAAATATTGTACCGTGAATAATTCAGGTTTATTTTTTATTTATCGAAAAATAGTCTTCTGTGTTTCCTTTAAACCTTAATAGCTAACAACTTTATTACCCTCTTTATCTTACATAGTCTCAATCCAATTAAAGCCATACAAAAAAGGACACCTTTTACAGTGTCCTCATTGTCTTAAGCCCT
>NZ_AZXX01000090.1:0-5664 GCF_000512995.1 Lachnoanaerobaculum sp. MSX33
ACCAAGTTTTATTATTTTTGATGATATATCAGGTAGAGAAAGACTTTTGCTGGAATTTTTTCATAGATATTTTAAGCTGTTTCCTGAGGATGTATTTATGGAGGAGTACCTTTATACAAAGGATGATATAGATAAGTTATATGCAAAAGTACCATGGAATGAGATATGGGTGTATGAGGATCCTAAAACATTCTAAGTTAAATGCTTAACGGTACTGTTTTGAGGGAGAGTTATTTCAAAGCAAATATCTCTTCCTTATTCCAGCACCAAGTGCAGAAACGGAAAAATTGGAGGAGATTGAGAAAATCGAAGATTTAGTGTTACAATAATTACAGATTTAAACGAATTAGAAAGATTATTAAAATAATGAGTGAATCAGCAGCTATATTTAGAAAAGGTAGATATGTAACAGAAAAAGACTTAGATATAATCATAAACATATTTAAGGATATGAATTTTGTTGCCCGTGGGAAAAGTGAGTTAGATGAAAAAGATAGTGGTTGGGTTTTAAGTTTTATAAATGATGACTGGATAAAAAGATGGGAAGGAGACTATTATCAGGAAAATTGTATGGATGACAACGATCATATAATAATTTATTTTTATAAAAATGCAAGGGTTTCATTTTTTGAATATATTCCAAGTATGAAACAATATACACCATATTATCTTTTGGTTGACAATATGCTCAGAAGAGAAAAAACATTGTTAGAGTTTTTGCATAGATATTTCATACTGTTTCCTGAAGATGTATTTTGGGGAGATTATTTTTATACAAAGGATGATATAGATAAGGTATATGCAAAAGTACCATGGAATGAAAATTGGTGTTATGAGGATCCCGGTACATTTTAGATTGTTTTTGAAGAACTTGAGGAGATATTAAAGTGATGGCAACAGCAATGAGACTTTTAAGAAGTGAAATTCACCCTGATTATACAAGAATAGAAGAGATAATAAATATTTTTGTATCATTAGGTTATACAAGATTTAGTATGGATGATAAAATAGATGTTTATATATTAACAATAGCTATGCCGATTACTGATGATGAGTTAGTTAATTCAGAGAACCTTAAAAAGAGTACAATTATTTATATCGATTTAATAGAGAACGATGAGGAAATGTATTATTGTCCCAAAACTTGTAAAAAATATTACTCTTATTTATTTTTTGAAAATGTTAGCTCTAGAGAAATAATAATATTGGAATTTTTACATAGATATTTTGAACTTTATCCGGATGATATATTTTGGGACTGTGATAAGTTTTTTTATACTAAAAAATACATAGATAAAATATATTCAAAAACTTATGATCCTAATTGGTTATATATTAGTCCGGATAGTTTTTAAGTTAGAGGGAGCAGATAATGATATATGAGGGTAGGATATTAAATAAAGGCTGTATAGAGAAGAGATTTATTGCGTATAAATTTGTAGATATATTGAGAGAACTTGGATATATTAAATATATAGTTCTTGAAAAGGAAACTACAGACCTAATATATATAAAGAAAGGAAACGATAAATTTTTTTTAAATAAGAATGATACTTCATCTTTATTAAACGTATATGCATACAAAGAATGTAAAGAGTTTCCGACTAAAAAAGCAGAGAGTGCAGGACTTGAAACTTTTTTCAGATTTACAGATATACTTGGCAGAGAGCTGGTTATACTTGAAATATTACATAAATATATGGAAAAGTATAGCGATTCTATATTTTATATAGATAATGGACTTTATTTTACAAAGCAAGATGTAGATAGAATTTATAATTTAAAAGAACCGGATGCAGAGTGGATTTACAAAAATCCTGATAAATATAAAAAGAAGAGTAAATAATAAAAATATTAATTTAGGGAGTACAGTAAGATAATGGGAGCATCGGCATCGCTGTTTAGAAAAGGTGAATATCCAACAGAAAAAGACTTGGATATAATAATTGATATATTTAGAAAGATGAAGTTTTATGCAGGTGGTAAAGATAAAGAAAAATTAAGTACAGGCGAAAGTTTCGGTATCAGTTTTATCAATGATCATTGGAGCAGAAAATGGGATGATGACGAGTATCAATGGGATTCACTGGATGATAATGATAACATTATAATTTATTTTTATCCGAAGCCGAAAGAATCACATGAATACTATATTCCAAGTATGGGAGAAACAGTGCCAAGTTATATTATTTTTGAGGATATATCAGGTAGAGAAAGACTTTTGTTGGAATTTTTTCGTAGATATTTTAAGCTTTTTCCTGAGGATGTATTTATGGAGGAGTACTTTTATACAAAGGATGATATAGATAATGTATATGCAAAACTACCTTGGAATGAATTATGGGCGTATGAAGACCCTAAAACATTCTAAATTATACTATTGATATTTTTTTAAGAGGAGCTGTTTTATATCTAATAGCTCTTCTTTACTAAAAAGTTGATAAACTTATAGATTGGTTTAGAGAAGCTATAGACAAGATGATAGAAGAAGGGGAATACATGGAAATGAAAAAGTATGGCCGGCAGACAAAATAACGCCTTGCTATATCAGGGAATTAAATTGATAAATAGATTTGAGGAGATAAAGGAGATTTTTAATAATGTGGCGCACAGGTATATTAAGAAAAAGAATAACAGCTGATAAAAAAGACATGGAAAAGGTCATAAACATTTTAATGTCAATAGGATATACACATTGTTCGATTTATGACTCAAAGGATTATTACAGTTTGTCTGCAAGTATACTTGAAGAAGATGATGAAAGTAATATAAAAAAAAGAGTTTATTATCTGGATGTAAGTATGTTTCTGGTGGAGATAGATATAGAAGGGCGTTATAAGTTTTTTTATCCAAGAGAAAATTGCTATTATTATGCATATATTCACTTTGATGACATTAAAGGAAGAGAATTGATAATGTCGGAGTTTTTATATAGATATTTTAAACTCTTTACTGAGGATATTTTCTTAAATGAGTCAGGATATGTTTATAGAAAAGAAGACATTGAAAAAGTATACTGTAATAAAGACTCAAATTGGATATATAGCAGTCCGGATGCTTTGTAAAAAAGCTCTCTTGTGGCAGCAGTATAAGAAGGGGATGTATATATGATATGTGAGGGAAGAATATTAGAAAAATTTGAGGAAAGAAATATATTTGTTGATGACAGGATGCAAGAAATACTTGATGCTATGAACTACCATAGAATAGTGAATATACGTAAAAGAGATTGTATTATTATACTGTCTAAGGAAGATAATGAATACGATTTTTTTGATGAAGAAGATCCCGCACCAATGATTCAAATTTATGCTTATGTAGGTATAAAGGAGGTTTTCACAAGAAAATCAAGAAAAAATGAGCTTGTTACCTTCTTTCGCTTTCCGGATATGATTGGAATAGAACTTACCATATTGGAGATAGTACACAGATATATGGAAGAATACCCAAATAGCGCATTCTATGTTGATAACGGTTACACATTCAGAAAATATCATATTGACGCAATATATAATATGCTTGAGCCTGATGTAGGGTGGATTTATAAAAGCCCGGATATGTATAAAAAAGGATGATTCTGGTCAGGACAAACAGATAGTATTGGAGGAATGGATGTTGCGAAAAAAATAGCAAAAAATAAAGGAGGAGTTACATTAGAATCTACGATTGATGATACGAATATTGTAATGCCTGA
This sequence comes from Lachnoanaerobaculum sp. MSX33, assembly GCF_000512995.1. Lineage (NCBI taxonomy): Bacteria > Bacillati > Bacillota > Clostridia > Lachnospirales > Lachnospiraceae > Lachnoanaerobaculum > Lachnoanaerobaculum sp. MSX33. Next base: position 3,695 of record NZ_AZXX01000090.1, read on the forward strand.
ATGGGATTTTAATGCTCCTTCAAGTGTAACAGCTTGGGAGGAAGCTTCGAATGTTTACGCAGAGCAAGTATCTGGTGAAATAAGAGCTGTAGTTGGTAGCGAACTAAGACTAGGAAATATTTGGGAAAATATCGAATTACCAAGATTGAAGGCCAATCCAAATGTTACTAAGATTACAACAATAGATCCTAAAACAGGGGTAGAAAAAATTATATTCGAGAGGTAGAAATGAAAATTACAGGAACAAGATCAACAATTACTTTTGATTTAGAGAATGGTTTCCTCTTAAAAGCACAAGGAGAATTGTTGATTAATAAAAAATTTGTTGTTTATAAAGATAGTATGACACATTGGGAACCCCCTCATGAAAATCTTCCGATAACTCCAAGAGAAATAGACAATATTATTAACATGGCTAAAAAAATGGAGAGCGATCAAACTATTCGATTGGACTTTATATAATTATGTTGAACTCTATATATTCTAAGTAAACCTGTGGCAATAGATATCCCTTATGATTCAATTAAGAATTTGAAAGTTCCATGGGGAGAATTTACAATTAGAAAATTAGGAGGCAATTAAAATGAGTTTAACTAAAATAACTTGGGAGGAGTTTGATACCTTTGAAAAGATTGAATCACCAAAAGGATATGATTTTCGAACACATGAAGGAAAATACTACACTTTTGGTGAGTTTGGAGTAGCTTCAGTTCGTCGTATCTTTGAGATTAATCCTTCTGATTTTAACGAATATTTATTAGGTAGGAGAACGGCACGTGAAATTGATTTTAAAGCGGAGAACGATCGTTGGCCACCAACGGAAGAAGAGAGAAGAGAATCTAGAAGAAAATTTATAAGTAAACATCCAGCTTCTTTGATAGATGTCCCTAAAATAGGAAACTTTTTCTAAGGAAGAACTTGAAGAGTTGATTCCGATTGCTGAGAAGCAGTGGATTGAATCTGAAGGAGAACTTCCAGATTATTATGTATCACCACTTAAGTAAAAGAGGTTTGAAATGAAACCAACAAAACTAGGCTGGGAAGATGTTATCCAGTTCGAAGAAGTAAAAGGTTACGGTCAGCATATCTGGAGAGATGGTAATCATCTTTATTACGTTACCGAGGAGGGAGGAATTGCCCCTCAGCGTGTGGTTTATGAATTACCAAATGAGTTATTTGCATTACTAGAGAGTGGGGAAAGAACGGAGTTAGAAGTATTAAATAAGCTCCAGACTGATCGTTGGCCACCGACGGAAGAAGGAAAGAAAGCTAGTGAGAAACGATTCATAGAAGAGAGTCCTACATCATTAATTGATTTACCTGAAACTACAGAGTTATTTACTAAGGAAGAGCTTGAAAGATTAATTCCAATTGCTGAGCAAATGTGGATTGACTGGAGAGGCAAACTTCCAGATGATTATGTATCACCACTTAAGTAACAGATATATACAATGATACCAACGAGATCTTCACTCTTAAACGAGTGGTGAAGAGGATGGTGGATGATTTTGAAAAAGATAACCCAGGATTTTTTTATAATCCATCTAAGACGTTTATTGATTTGTACATGAAATCAGGCTTCTATATCGCAGAACTCGTTAAGCGATTATATAATAGCAAATGTCTGAAAAATACATTTCCAAATTTTGAAGAACGTTTAAAACGTATCCTAGAAAATCAAGTTTGTGGATTTGTGCCTTCACCATTTATCTATAATATTTCCACTAATTTTATCTTTGGAAATCTTTCTCGAGATATTAGTAGAAAGAACTTTGTTCTAGAAGATACCATCCCTGCGGCTAAAGAAGGGAAACTACAAAAATTGGTAGATAAATATTTTGAGTAGAAGAGTAATTGTTCATCAAGTATGTTTGTAAGTTCAGTACTGAAATCAGAGTCTCTGGTAGTGGTAGTAAAAGGCTTAATCCATTGGGCTTTAATACCCATTTCACGCATATATTTGCCTACAG